>JANQGB010001484.1 GCA_028277545.1 Phycisphaerae bacterium
CCATCAACGCCTTGACCCCGTAGACGTTCCAACCCCGCCGGTACTCCGCCAGGAACTTCTCGGTGACCGGGACGTACTTGGCCTCGTCGGTGGTGCCGCTGCTCATGGCGAACATCAGCACCCGTTGCCCGGGACCGAACATGGCAGAGCTGTCACCCGCCATCACCCGCCGCACGTAGGGGGAGAGATCGTCGTAGCGGGTGATCGGCACGCGCCCCGTGAAATCCTCGTAGTCGCGGATGGAGCCGAAGCCGTGATCGCGCCCGTAATCGCTGTCGGCGTTGCGGCCAATCTTGTCCAGCAACAGATGGTTCTGGACGTGGGTTGCCTGGTCGGCGGCCCGCAACATCTGGCGTAGCATCCGCCGGGCGTGTAGCCGTGCAGCACCGGCGGCCAGACTGTCGATGACGCTGCGACGCCCCATAACACCGTAGCTCCGACGCTCGGGATACCCTGAACCAGATCGGCCATCGGCCACTGAACGCCACCCGACATGCGACCGCGACGGGCTGAGCAGCCACTGTGAGTTTGGTGCGTCTGGCGAGTGGGGTCAAGCGGACCGCCCACGGAACTCACGGACTTCGCCATTCTAGGGTGCCCGACGCGGCGGAATCTCGACTGGCCGGTCGAGCAGGGTGCGGGCGCGCTCCAGGGGGACGAGATACGCTGCGGGCCCCGCCGCCCCTTGCAGGGATTCGATGGTCCACGAGTCTGACCCGCAAAAAGGCCCCACCGCGGTGCGATCCAGGGCGGTCAGGCAGCCCCCGGTGCCCAGCGCGGTGCCAAGATCCCGGATCAGGGCACGGACGTAAGTGCCCCGCCCGCAGGCCAGTTCGAAGTCGATCTCTGGCCAGTCGTAGCCATGCAGGCATATCCAGTAGACAGAGGCAGTCCGCGGCGCCAGCTTCGGCGGCTTGCCCTGCCGTTCGAGCTTGTAGGAGGGGCGGCCCCCGACCTTGACAGCGCTAACTGCTGGAGGCACCTGCTGGATTTGGCCCTCAAAGCCGGCCAGTGCTTCACGGATGACAGGCTCGGTCGGTAGCACGGCGACCGGGACCTCGACCAGCGGGCGATCGCTGTCGAAGCTCTCGCTGGTGACGTCCAGGCGGGCCCGGGCTCGGTAGACTTTGGGCTGATCCATGATTCGCTCGACCAGCTTGGTTGCCCGGCCCAGGCACAGCACCAGCACGCCCTGTGCTGCGGGGTCCAGGGTCCCGGCGTGGCCGCTCTTGCGCTGGCCGACCGTCTTGCGGACCGCGTAGAGCGCCTTGGCTGAGGTGATGCCGGTCGGTTTGCAGAAGTTGATGATGCCGTGCAGGTCTGCCATGGCCATGGATGCTCTACCGGCCGGACGGGCCTGATGCCGTCGGGGGCGTAGCGGCACGTCCGGATCGGCGTGCGTTATTGGCCCAGGTCGGCCTGTTTCTCGAGTGTGGCGGTTATCTTCTGCCCCTCGGACTCGTGCGAGAGTATCAGCTTGCCGGTGAAGACGTCCTGGCGGCCAACGTAAACCCGTTCTCCGTCCTGGCCCGTGCTAATGGTCAGCTTCCGCCCGTCCCACTGGTACTTACCGGTGGAGGTCTTGGTCTCCTGGCCATACTGGTGCGTGGCCGAGTATTGCCCGTCGTCGGCGAAGGTCACCATCTGGAACGGCGCGCCCGTGGCATCCGCGGGCTCAGTGGAGACCGTCCTCCAGGTGCCAGTAATGCTGCACCCGACCAGCAGCACCGGCGTGCTTAATAGCGCCAGGCAAATCGCAATACGCTTCATTGTCTCACTCCTGATATAGGGTCTCGTATCGTCTGGAAATATCGCGCCCGATGCGACGGGCGACAGTATGGCCTCCGGGCCGGGGATGTCAACGCTGTGACTCGGCTTGCGCTGCCCCGCGCGAGCGGCCTCACGTCCGGTCGGACTCCCCGGTATGCTCGCCCGTGGGGTCGAGCCTCAGGTAGCGGCCCAGATAGCGGACGCCGATGTAGAACGGGATGGTGTCCAGGGCTGCTACAGCCAGCTTGAACAGGTAGGCGCTGGCCACCAGCACCAGCATGGCGCCCAGCGTGCGCTCGCCCGCCCGGAAGGAAGCCCAGAAGGTGATGAAGATGACGGCCGTGGAGTCAACGAGCTGACTGATCATCGTGGAGCCGTTGTTGCGTATCCAGAGGTGCTTGCCCTTGGTGAGCTTCTTCCAGAAGTGGAACATGAACACGTCGCAGAACTGGGCTGCCAGGTAGGCGATCATCGAGGCGAAGACCGCCATTCGCGTGCAGCGATACACGATCTCGAACAGGTCGACCTGGGTAGTCGGCTGGTTGCCACCCAAGCCCAGCGGGATGGCCAGGTTCAGGGTCTGCCAGGGCGGCGGGTTCCACGAGCCCTCCGGCTGCCAGGCCGGTCGAGCGGCCTCGTCGATGCCGGGCAACTGATGACCCAGCCACAGGAAGCCCAGCACGATCAGGTTCAGGACAAATCCCACCCAGACCACGAAGTTGGCCCGTTTGCGGCCGTAGAACTCGCTGATGAAGTCCGTGCACAGAAACGTCAGCGGATAGGGCAACACGCCCACCGCCAGAGCCAGCGGCCCGATGTGAATGAACCGGGTGATGCCCAGGATATTGAGCATCGCCATCGACCCGAGGAAGATCCCCGCCAGCACCACGAACACGCGCTCGCGCCGCTCAGTGAGCGCGGGAGCGACATGCACCGAATCGAAGCGATCGTCGGCCATTGAGAGGAGGTTAGAGGTCGCGTCGCAGAAGGTCAAACCACGGCGTTAAGCTGACAAGCCATGCGGGTGCCGGTTGTCGCTGCATGTCGACCGGCGGGCGCAGCCCCAGCCCTGAAGGGGCGCAGGCGCATGGCCACGGGTGGAGCGGAGCGGAACTCGTGGATAGCCGTCCCTTAAACAGAGGTCAGTCCCGGCCAGAGGCGGAGGAGAGTATGTCGTTGATGTCGCCTATGCGTTCTGGTGCTAGGCTGCGCCCGGCCGCTCTCCTGTGCCCTTCCAGGGCACCGGTCTTGAGTGGGACTTTCTCTGTCCACGGGCTGCGCTGCGCTTCGCCCGCGGCTATGCGCCTCTGCCCCTGCCGGGGCAGCAGGAGCCACTCAAGCGGTAGGGCGCATCTTGCTGTACCAGCAGCGGTAGGGTGCATCTTGATGCACCACTTCGACGACGAAGCTACGCCGAAGCGCCGTCAACCTACCCTGCCAGCAACTCGCGTCGCAGCCAGGCGCGGGCCATGCTCCAGTCACCATCCACGGTGCGGGGCGATACGCCCAGGTAGTGGGCGACGTCCTTGAGACTCAGTCCGCCGAAGAAGCGCAACTCGACAATACGGGCTTGTCTCTGGTGCAGGCTGGAGAGTTTTTTGAGGGCCTCGTCGAGCGCCAGCAGGTCCAGCTCGCGCTCCTGCCTGGAGACCAGGTCGTCGTCCAGGCGGACCCGCTCCCGGTCTCCGCCGCGCTTGACTCGCAGATGGCCGCGGGCGTGGTCAACCAGGATGCGGCGGATGGCCTGGGCGGCGACCGCAAAGAAGTGGGCCCGGCTGCGCCACTCGACGTCTTCCTGCCTGATCAGCCGCACGTACGCCTCGTGCACCAGGGCGGTGGCCTGCAGCGTGTGGTCGGGCCGCTCGCGCTGAAGATAGCTCTCGGCCAGGGCCCGCAGTTCATCGTAAACCAATGGCATCAGGCGATTGATGGCGGAATCATCGCCGTCGCTTGCCCGCTGGAGGATCCCCGTAATGTCGCCGCCGTTGTCAGTCATCCGCTTCCTCGCCGCCACCGAATGGGGCAGCAGCATCACTTCAATTGTCTCGTTTTAAGCAGACGGAAACAAGTGCATTGCCCCGGACTAGACTGAATGCAGCCGGCGTATCCCGCCGCCAGGAACCCCAACCCCAGGTTCCGCGTGCTACTGCCGCCTCCTGTTTTCTGTCTCCCGCCTCCTGTCTCCTGTCTCCTGCCTCTTCACCTCCCTTCCATACCGGAAGACCAGATTTCAATTGCGAAGTTAGTCCACCGTTGTCGCGTTTCTGGGTGGAGCAGGCACGGAGGTCCGTCGGGTGAGCCTGGCAGTTACCTCGGCCCGCATATGGACAAGCGCTAACAGACAAGACCGGGGCCGCCGGGGAAGGCGTAGCGGAACGGGCGGCCCGGCACGGAGAAGAGATCGATGCGACTCTCACAGGATACGCAAACACTGGTGATTGGGGGGATGCTTGGGCTGCTGGCCGGCGCGGGCGGACTGGGCGCGCCGGCCGCAGTCCAGGCTGCCACCAACTCGTACGTGCCGACCTCCGGCGGCAACTGGCACGTAGCCGGCAACTGGAGTCTGGGGCATTGCCCGCTGACCAATGAAGATGTCGAAATCATCGTCAGCGGCAGCAGTCACAAAGCGGTCAACTACAACTGGACGGGGTCAACGGACTTCGCCACCCTGACCATCGACGGCA
>JANQGB010001492.1 GCA_028277545.1 Phycisphaerae bacterium
GCCCTGCGTCGCATGGTCGAACGCTGGCGGAGCGACCGGGATTCATTCACCATGCGAGTGAGCAGTGACGTAGTACCGCCGCGGCGAGATAACGCGGCCGACCTGGCTGATGTTCTGGGAGAGGTTGCGCCCGCCCGGCTCAGCGAACGCGGAGAGCCGCGTCTCGGGCTGACTAGCAACGCTGCAAGAGAACTGGAGCCAGCATAGTGGCTTCCGATCGGCACATCCTCTTCGTCGAGATGGGCACCGGCTTTGGTGGATCTACCCGCTGCCTGGTGTCGCTGGTCGAGATGTGTGCTGAGCGAGGCTGGCGGGTGTCGGTTGCCCTGGGCTACCCCGTGCCCGAGCTCGAGCGGTGGGGCGACTCGTGCGTGGTGCTGCCACTCTATGACCGGTGGGCCTATCGCCTGGGCCAGCACGTGCGCGCGGCGGGTGCGAGCCAGTCGAGAGGGCGGTTTCGTTCCGCGGCGACCTTTATCGCTTCCGGGCTGACAGGTGACCTGCCGCTGGCCTTATCTCTGGCCCGCTACTGCCGGCAACACCGCGTCGACCTAATCCATGCCAACAACGAGCTGTTGGTCAACCGTACTGCTCTGCTGGCTGGACGCCTGGCTGCTTTGCCGGTCATCTCGCACCAGCGTGGTTGGGCATGGCAGTCGCGCACCACGCGGTGGTTGGCAGGTCAGGCAACTCGAGTTGTAGCCATCTCCGATTTCGTAGTCCGGAGCCTGTTGGAGGCAGGTGTTGGAGGCGAGCGGGTGCGGCGGGTTTACGACGGCGTCGATTGCAGTCCGTTTGCCCATGCGGCTGAGCAGCGCCAAGAATCGCGGCTACACTTCGGCTTCGGACCGCAGGACGACGTGATTGGCCTGCCGGCGGTGCTGCTGCCCTGGAAAGGCCAGGGCATGTTCCTGGAGGCCTTCGCACAGGTGGCCCAGCGCCACGAAGGTGCTCGCGCTCTACTCGTCGGGGCAAGCCCGTCCACGGTCCAGGACCTCGCCCCGTCTATTGAGAGGCAGATCAGCGAGTTGGGCTTGGGCGACCGAGTACGGATGGTGGGGCACGTTGACGACATGGCGTCGGCTTATGCTGCCATGGACGTCGTGGTCCACGCCTCGCAGCGGCCGGAGCCGTTTGGGCTGGTAGTGGTTGAGGCGATGGCCGCGGGCAAGGCGGTGGTTGCTGCCGACACCGGCGGACCGGCGGAAGTCATTGAACACGGTACCAGCGGCTGGCTGTACCGTATGGGCGATGCCAACAGCCTGGCAGCCTCGCTACGACGCCTGCTGGACGACGTGGCTCTGCGGTCAGAGTTGGAGCACCACGCGCCGCAGCGTGCCCGGCTTTTCAGCCAGGAAGCGAATTGGCGAGAGATTGCCTACCTCTACGACGAAATTACCACGTGCTCGGCGAATGCTCACGGCGCGGCACGTTCTGCTTGGGAACGAGCCGCAAGCTTCAGCTTGCGCGGACGTTCGCGGGAAACGAACGCAACATTCCATGAGAACGTCCGCGCGGACTGAAGTTCGCGGCTCGCTCGTAGCGTACGGAACGCGTGCTGTCACTGCGGTGAAGTACTGGCCGGCTCCAGCCGCCGAATTGTCTCACGCTTTGGGATTGCTGTAGTGCTCTTCACGGCTGGCACGGCGGCACTACTCCCGGTTGCCGGCCACGCCCGTTCTCGCAACACGCACTTGATACAGGTGCCGTACAGCCGGTATCGCGGCGGAGGCCGCTGTGCTTATCGGCGCTCGTAGACCGCCAGCAGGCAGGTTTCCGGGTACCGCAGGCCGAAACGAGCCAGCATGCGGCGGGTGTGCAGCTCGACGTGCCGTAGCCGGCGGTGGCGCCCTGACGTGCGACAGTCATCCAGATGAGCGAACATCAGCTCGGCGAAGCCGGCCTGGCCGAAGGTAGCGGTGAGGCTTCGCCGGGTGTTCATTCGATACACGACGGGGAAGGTGTCCTTCTCCTCGGCGTCCCAGACGAGCTGTTTCAGCGCGTGGTGCAGTCCGAACGGCACCAGGCGCGAGATCAGCGAGATCGGCGACCACTTGTTCACCGTATAGACCACCACCCTGCTTCCAGGGTGGGTAGCCCCTGTCAGGGCCGCTAGCGTAGTGCCCGGGCTCGAAATGTGTTCCGCCACCATACGCATGGTGACCAGGTCGAAGGGCTGGTCCGGACGGAAGTCCTCGATCGGCTGGCGGATCTTCCGGTGAACGAACTGGTTCTCGTCCAGCGTTTCGGACGGATCGAGTCCTACCAGCAGTTTGCACCGGTCGGCCAGTGTTCTGGCCAGCAGGGCATTACTGGGGAAGACCATCCGACCGCAGCCGACGTCCAGCCAGCGGGTCTCCGGTCGCACCAGCTTGGCTACCAGGGCCTCGTAGTGGTCGTCCGGGTTGAAGTAGTCGAACGCCCTCTGCATGCGGGGCAGCCAGCCGGCGTTCGACAGGTCACCGTGCTTGTGAGCGAACGTCCGCTCCAGGTCCTGGCGCGTCGGGGCGATACTCGCGCCGACGGCGGGCTCCGGCAGGCAGCCGTCAGTATCGGTAGCAGGTTGGGCGTACTGAGGGGCGAGCAGGCAGGAGGGTGACTCAGCAATCGTCATGGGTTGCGTACCGGCCGGCGGGCGTAGTCTCCAGGAGCCACTTGCCGAATATCGGCTCGGGACCGGCCCCGCTTTAGCCCGATAAGCGTCGCCCGCCGATAATGTCGACGGGTTGCTAAACACGTGTTCTCGTTTAGCCGAAGGTCTCATAAGCGTAGTTCGTCCGGTAAGCGTTATGCCGGGCGCGCGAGTGCGGGCGGATGGACCCGGCTGCAGTCGCTAAATCCTGTTCTTATCGGTAGCTGCGTTTGCACCGGTAATACCGGCAAGCAGCGCTGCCTGATGGCCGACACCTTCGGTGAGAGCCATCGGCGCGGCGGTTGTGCGCGGCCCTTTTGTAGCAAGGCTCTCGATCTATGAATGGCCTCTTTCCAACAGGTCACCCTGTGGCCTTCAAGAC
>JANQGB010000069.1 GCA_028277545.1 Phycisphaerae bacterium
AACCTCTCTCAAGCCAATTGCAACTCAATTTCTGGAGACGGTAAACCCCTGTTATCACGAAGAATTTCCCTTGGGCCTGTGTGCCAATGTGGCATTTGCGCAACAATTTTCGCCGCATCATCGCCGCGTTTTCGCCACATTCTCGGCGCGGCGCAATGGGGCTGTCTGGACGGGCGGGGTGTTTGCGGTGCCCTGCGGGATTGGGTGGGGAAGCACCCTGCGGGCGGGCACAAAAAAAGGAGCCGCCCCGAAGGGCGGCTCCCTGTTCGTTTCGTAGGTGTCGTTCGGGTCCTAGAAGCGGATCCGGCCGCCGACATAGAAGATGTCGAGGTCCTCAAGCTGGACCGCCGTCGACGCACCGACCACACCACCGGTCACCGTCGCCTTGTCGGCGTCGAACTCGAAGTGACGCCAGGCCGCGTACAGGTTCATGGACGCATTGTCGATGTCCTGACCGACGCCGATGCCCCACATCTCACCCTCCGAAGAGGTCACGAGGTTGCCGGTAACGCCCGCCAGCTCACTCGTGTTGGTGATGCCGTCATCAGCATGCGACCACTCGCCGTAGATCGAGGTCTGGCCCAGCGAGTTCCAGCGCTTGCGGACACCGCCCGACACATAGTACCAGTCGTAGTCCGGACGCCGGAACACGCCGCCGCCGACCGTCGTGATCGAGCCGCCGTCATTGCCGTTATACTCCCGGTGCCCGTAGGCTGCGGTAAGGAACAGACCCGACGGCACGTGCATGATGCTGCCCGCAGCCTTCCACTGCGAGGTGTCCGTGTCGCCATCGTCGAACTGAGCGTCCGCCTCCTCGTCCTTGAACTCCTGGTAGCCAACGGCCGCGACAAGGCGAACCGAGTTCCACTCCTTGGCATACCACAGGCCGACATCCCAGTTGTCGTCCTCACCCCAGGAGACCATCACACGGGCGCCGCCAAAGGTCGGCGTGGTGTATCTGACACCTTCCCACCGGTCCTGGTCCACGCTCACGAAGAACTCAGACATCGTCGTGCCGGTGATCAGACCGCCCGAGCCCGGAACCGCGCTCTGACGCATGAAGAAACCACCGCCGATCAGCGCAGGATCGTTCGGCGAGCCCAGGCCGCCGCCCAGATCCAGCAGAATCATGGCCTTCGTCGCCGAGCTCAGACGACCAAGCATGAACTCGCCAAGCCGGTCCGACTTGACCCACCAGTTCGCTTCCCGAATCTCGAACTCCGGCTCGCCAGCGTGGTTGCCGTCGTCGTCGATCTGGTCGACCGCATTGGCTTCCGCGCCAGGATCAAGCTCCCAGATAAACCGGAAACCCGCCGTCCAGCCCGGACGAATCGTCGCGCTGCCCGTCAGATTGACGCGCGTCGACGACTGGGTGCCGTCAACCGAATAGACGTTCGACTCATCGCCGTCGTCCCAGAACAGCAACATCCGGTGCACCTGACCAGACAAGGTCACAGAAACCTTCCGGTTGCCCTTGCGAACCGTCGTCGCCTCAAGCTCCGCGACACGCTCCTCCAAATCCGCACAGCAGTCGCCGCCCAGATCCGCAGCCTGCGCAGGCGAAACCGAAATCCCGCCAATGAACAGACCCGCAGCAGCCGCAACAGCTATCCGACTGGTCGTCTTCTTCAATCCCCCAATCATGTCCTTCTCCACTTCAATCCTGCTCGTGCCCTGACCAAAAAGGTGTCCACTTAGGAAGCAGCGAGTCCGTTGATTTTGAGTCCCTTATTCCCGTCTTCGGCGACCGATTGGGGCTGTGCCACTGTCCCCATGCACAACCTCTAGCCACCGATGTATCGCTATGCCTATAGAACCAGCCTTCCCAGGTAAACGAAAATGCACGCTTGCTGGTCGAATCTCTGAGACCGTGTGACATTTGCGCAACGGGCGCTGCCCCGGCGCCGTTTTTCCCCCTTTTCTCAGTCCGTGCGCCAGGACACGCGCCGCCGTCCGGAGCCCACCGCATTGGCGGCCGACCGCCGTGCTGCTAGGTTTGTGCCGCCGGCTTGAGGACTCACTAAGGTCCGGCCGATGACGCTGCCAGGTCGATGCGCAACGATGATCGATAATCACAGCCATGCCACCGCCGACGCCGTGGTCGTTGGGACCGGGCCGGCCGGTCTTGCCGCCGCCCTGTCTCTGGCCGCGGTCGGCGCCCACACTCTGTGCACCGGGCCGGACCTGGTGGCGGACCAGACGCGGACCGACACTCGCACGACGGCGCTTCTCGGCCCTTCCGTCCAGCTGCTCCGGAATCTGGGGGTGTGGGAGCTGTGCAGCGCCGCCGCCGCGCCGCTTGAGGCCATACGCATTATCGACGATACCGGGCACCTTTTCCGGGCGCCGGAGGTCAAGTTCCACTGCCGCGAGCTGGGCTCTGAGCCCTTCGGCTTCAATGTCCCGAATGCGGACCTGGTCGCCGCCCTGCTGCGCCGCACCCAGGCGGCCGACCTGCTGGACCTCATCGAGACTCCCGCCGCGTGGGTAACACGAATCGGCGCTGGAAGCGCCAGCGTCGAGGCCGCCGACGGGTCGCGCGTCGAGACC
>JANQGB010000142.1 GCA_028277545.1 Phycisphaerae bacterium
ACTTCGATCCGGAGGCCTGGGAGCGCGAGCTACGGGTCAACCTCACTGCCGTGGCCGCCCTCTGCCACCACGCTCGGCCTCACCTCGAAGCCTCAGACCCCGGGAAGATCGTCAACCTGTGCGACATCTCGGCGGAACGTCCCTGGAAAGGGCACCTGGCCTACTGCGTGTCCAAGGCGGGGCTGGCCTGCCTGACCAAGGCGTTGGCCAGGGAACTGGCCCCGGCAGTCCAGGTCAACGGCGTTGCCCCGGGGATAGCCGAGTTCCCGGAGCACTACGATGAAGATACGCGGTCACGATTGGTCAGCCGGGTGCCGCTACAGCGCCCCGGATCACCTGAAGACGTGGCCTGCGCCGTCCGCTATCTCGTCGAACACGGCGACTACGTCACCGGTCAAATACTCAACATCGACGGCGGGCGAAGCATAGTGTGACGTCCCTCACAGCTTTCCAGCGACTCTAGTCCAGGCCGCCCATGTCAATGCCGCCGCCGGGAGAGCCTCCGTGGAGTGCTGGTTTAGGCTTGACACAGGCGTCTTTCCCTGGTTAGCTACCCGGCCTCACGCGCGAAGTGTAAAACGGGGCGGGGCCGACCCCGTGCAGAGTACGAGCTGATATGGTGGAAATGCGCCCAGGAGGCGATTCTGGGCAGCGCCAACGGGGGATACAAGTCTGTTTTTTTTGAGCACAGCAAAGGAGAAAACGAATGCTCGAACTGAGTCGTCGGCTGATGGTGGTTGCACTGTTCTCGGGCGTCGTACTGGCAGCTGTCGGGTGTGGCAGCACCGAGAAGGCCACGGTAGCGTTTGAATACGCCTTGAGCCCCTCCAAGGGTCTGCCGCAAGGCATGAACACGGTGGCCATCATGGATGCCACGGTCAACGAAGCAACGGACAAGAAGTGGTCTGAGATGGCCGCCAACTACCTTCAGGAGTTGATTCAGGACTCCAACGACCGCTATGGAACGAACCTGCGAGTCGCGGATCGCAAGCACACTTCCACGGTCATGAAGGAGAACGACATGGCGGCCGCGGGCCTTACCGCCAGCGCCAACCCCGGCAAGATCGCCAAGCTTCTCAACGTGCAGGGCACGATTATGGCGGAGATCAACGTCAAGGTGCGCGTGGATAAGGGCAAAGGGCGAACGCTCACCGACTTCTCCGCCTGGGGCGGCGGCGGGCGCGGATGGGGGCACGGCGGCGGCTCGGCCCACACCGAGGAGGTAGAGAAGACCAGCCGGAACATCACCGTACAGACCGACTTCAAGCTGGTGGACGCCGCCACCTCGGAAAACTGGGTGACTCACTCGCCCAAGCCCTACCGGCAGTCGGACAAGACGAAGGTCAACCCCTTCTTCGGCTCGTCGAAGACCGAGGCAGACATGACGCCCCGGGACGAGATTATCGGCGCGGCCGTCGAGATTGGGGCCCGCCAATTCATCTCCAAGATGATCCCCTGCACGGTGCGGTACGAGGTGGCGCTCAAGTCCAGCGGCCAGGAGAACTGCGCCAAGGGCGTAGCCTACCTGCGGGGCGACATGATCGAGGAGGCGCTGGGGCAGTTCAAGATGGCCCTCGCCGAAGACCCCAACGATCACAAGGCCGCGTTCGGAGCGGGAGTGGCCTGCGAGATGAGCGGCAAGTACGCGGACGCCCTCAGGTACTACAAGCAGGCCTGCGTGCTGGAGAACGAAGAGGACTACATCGAAGCCAAGAACCGGATGACCGAGAATATCGACCGCATCATGAACGGCGAGACGGCCTGAGCGGGCCGGCACTCGCCACTTCCTCGCGGTTGCGCCTAA
>JANQGB010001019.1 GCA_028277545.1 Phycisphaerae bacterium
GACGATCCGCTGGCCGTCGGGCGTGAAGAAGGGGCCGCCGTCCTGGCCCGCCCAGTTGGTCAGTCGCCGCTGGTTGGAGCCGTCGGCGTCCATGATGTAGATCTCGCCGAAGTAACCCGCCCGTTCGTCGAGCAGCTTGCGTTCGGCGTCGGTGAGCTTCTC
Organism: Phycisphaerae bacterium; assembly: GCA_028277545.1. Lineage (GTDB taxonomy): Bacteria > Planctomycetota > Phycisphaerae > UBA1845 > UBA1845 > JANQGB01. The sequence goes on from JANQGB010001019.1 coordinate 163, forward strand.
GGGCGGGTAGGCGTCGCGCACGGAGGAGAAGACGATCTTCTTGCCGTCGGGCGAGAAGGCGCCCTCGGCGTCGTAGCCGCGGGCGTCGGTGAGCTGCGTGAGGATGGCACCTTCCGGCGTGGCCAGGAAGATGTCGTAATGCTCGTCGTAGTCCCAGCCGCCGTAGCGCTCCTCGCCACGTTTGCGCTTGTCGTACTCCGCGTCGGCCTTGCTCTGGTGATCGGGGTCCAGGTGGGTGGCGGCGAACTCGATCAGGCCGGTGTGGCGCTGGAAGAAGGGGCAGGTGGCCTTGCCCTTGCCGGTCGAGATGCGGTTCACGTCGCCGGTTTCCAGGTTCAGCATGTAAATCTGGAAGAAGGGGTTGCCCGGCTCGCGTTCGCTCATGAACAGCAGCTTGGTGCCGTCGGGCGAGAAGTAGCATTCGCCGGAGCGCCGGCCCTCGAAGGTGAGCTGCCGGGCGTTGCTGATGAAGCGGTCGTCGCCGCGTTCGGCGGCCCGGGCGGGTCCGGCCAGCGCAGCCGCCAGCAGCGCGGCCCCTGCCAGAATGATCGATGGCGCAACTGCCAGTCGCCGGATGAACGAGTTCATGCAACCCTCCTGTGACGCAATGATGGTATCTGTGCCGGCCAATAACCCCGCCGCCGGCCGGAGCAGACCGCCCGCGCCGGCTGGCATGGCCGGGGATCATAGCCGCATCGCCCCCGGAAGTCGTCCCCAATTAGAGGCGCAAACAAAAACGGGCCGCGCCCGTGGGCGCGACCCGGTATCTCCGATGATCAGCCAGTTTGTCTAGTGGTTCAACTTGTTCAGTTCGCAGTGGCCGTCGGCAAAGACCGCCTGCCAGTAAGAGGTCACGCTTCGGCTGGACACGCCACCTGATCTATGCGGTGCTTTCTGGTCTTCGAGCGGTATCCGGTAGCCGGGGCCGGGGAAGGGGCCTATGAAACCGGATTCGCCGGGCAGGTCCTTGTAGTTATCCCACACCAGGGGGTTCTTGACGCCGGCCGCGGTCATGGCAAGTTTGTCGATGTTGTAGGTGCCGCCACTGTTCTTGCGGTAAGTATACGTATTGCCCCACTTGGCCCACTCGCCTTCAAAGCCTGTGAGCCCGGTGTTGGAGGGGCAGATCCAGGTGTCGCCGCTGCCAGTCAGGTAGACGGGCTGATCGACCGGCACCGGGTAGGCCAGCCCGTTGGGCAGTACCTCGGGGCCCTTGCCCGCCTCCAGCACGGACTGTATGCCCCAGCTCTCTTCAGCGGCGGCCGGATAGAGCTTGGTGCGCGGCGCGATTCGGAACCCATGGCGGCCCATCGTGTTGTACCCGGGAAGGTACTGCCGGTTGTCGTTGGCGTACGTTCTCAGGGCGATGCCAATAGCCCGCAGGTGGGCCATGCATTTGACCCGCTTGGCCTGATCCCGCGCACTGCGGAGCTGCGGCATGAGAATCGCGATCAGCAGGGCGATGATGGCCACTACGACCAGCAGTTCTACGAGCGTAAAGCCATACTTGGCCCGGCGGCCCGGCGCGCAAACAGCGCCCTTGGGATGTGCCCACTTCATCGTCAAACCTCCTCCTCACGCGCGGCCGTAAGCTCCCGCCGGGCTTACGACTTCCTGGAAACTGATGCTGTCCCGGCTGCACAAAAGCAACCGCCTATAGCATACACTAATCGATCAATATTGCTAGTTGGCTCCAGTAAAGAACGACTGGAAATCCTTAAAATCGTTAATGTCAACATCGCCATCGTTGTCCAGGTCGGCCATGTCAAACTGATCCTGCGTGCAGGAACCGGGCGGCGTGCTCACGCCCGGACCGGCCAGGCACTCGGTGAAGAACAGGTTGTAGTCGTCCAGGTCGGCGTCGAAGTCGCCGTCAAAGTCGCCGTAGTCGAAGGTATTCAGATCCACCTTGTAGACGGTGTTGGAGTCGACGAAGTTGTAGGTGAGCAGTTCCTGCCCGCGGATCGAGAAACAGCCCAGTCCGCGCGGGCTGCTGGTGCCCAGTTCCAGGGCCTCCTGGATCTCGGCCTTGCTGGCCAGTTGGATTATGTGCTGGCCGGCATTCTTGGCCGGCGCCTTCCAGATGGATCGGCTCTGGTTGTCGCTCCAGTATACGGTGCCCATCGGGTCGCGGATCATGCCCAGCACCTGCACCCCGTTGGAGATGAAGTAGCCGGAGGGCTCCAGCGTGCCGGCCTCTATGTAGGCCGCCACGATCTCGTTGCTGGTCAGGAAGGTGTTCAGCGTGACGCCGTCCGTAGTCCAGACGATATCGTCGGTCTCGTCCTCGGCGAACCAGACCCGTCCTTCGGCGTCGCAGTCGAGTTGTGCCGAGGCCATGCCGGCGTCCTCCACCACGTAGTCGCCGACGCCCGGGGGCAGCGGGTCAGTCCAGCGCAGCCCGACGTCGTCCAGGTAGAATTTAGGCTGGCCGTCGTCGGCCGTGTTGTTGAAGACGATGTCGCCGATCGTATCCATGCTGCCGAACTGCTCTATGGGAATCTCGACGTAGTTCCAGACGCCCGCCTCCAGCGGCGCGACCGGTATGATGTTGCCGGGTACCTCGGCGATGTCGTACAGGGTGACGGTCATCTCCTGGCCGCCGTCCACGCCGCCGTGAATCCAGAACGCCAGGCTCGAGTAGTCGTCGAAGTAGCGGGGCGACTCCTCGGGATCAGTATCGTCGTAAACCGAGTGGAACCGCAGTTTGGCTCCGGCCTCGGTGAATCGGGCCTCCATGCACTTGGTGCCCACCGGCGCTGCCGGGTCGGTGATCCCGTAGTCCCAGGTGCACTCGCTGGACCAGTTGGTCCAGCGGGTGCCCAGATAGCTTGACGAGTCGACGTATGCCCGGTCGGGGTTGACGATGGGGTGCTTCCGCCCGGCGGCGGTCAGCGCCTCAATGTGCGCCTCGAGCTTGGCCTTCGAGGTCAATACCGAGAAGGTCTCAGGCACCTGGGTATCCACGGCGATAAGGTTGTCGGAGACGACGTCGCCCAGGTAAAGCGTGGTGCCGTCCGGCGACAGGCCGCCCTTGTTGTGGGCCTTGGGGCCCTTGGTCGGATTCTCGACGTAGTAGGGGATGTTGTCGCGGAAGGCGCCCAGCGTTACCCAGGGCTGCATCATGAGAATGTAGGAGACGGTGTCGCTCTGAGTGGGTGCCCCCGCCCACAGAGGATTGTCGTCAAGCTGCAGTGTGGTCTCATTGATCACCTGGCTGACGGTGTAGGTGGTCGAGTAAATCTGGGCCGTGAAGTGCAGCGGGTAGAGCGTGAGTTTATCGCCCACCGCGACGCCGGAAGAGACAAAACCCGTGCCGCTGCCCAGGGCGCTGTCCGTCAACAGGCCCGTGCTGGTGACACTCACGCCGCTGGGCATGACGCTGCCGCCGTTGGGCAATAGGGGGTCAAACTGGATGAGGTCGCGCTCGTTGTCCAGCCGCTCGTCACCGCTGGCCGGGTCCTTCAGGCTGGAGATGCAGGTGATGAAATACTTCGAGTCCAACGGATTGAAGTTCATGCCCCAGGCGTTGTAGGTCAGCGAGTAGGAGGCGAATCCGTCGCGGGCGAAGAACTCGATCTGCGTCGAGTCCATCAGGATGTCGCCCTCCATCTCCCACGGCTCGATGGAGTCGTCCAGCACGTTGCTCCAGCGCACATCCTTCCCGTACCCGTAGCCGGTGGTGATGAACTGGTGCGGATCCAGTAATGAGTTGTAGGCGAAGGCCGAGAAGTTGTTGTTACCGATCGTATACTGGTGCTCGATCACGACCGCAACATCGGCAAAGGCCAAGGCCCCGCAGATACACACGACCGCGGCGGCGACGACACTTGTGCGTGGGGTCCGCTTCATTTCCGAATCACTCCTCGCTGGGGTGCAGTGGTAATTTACACCCGTTGGTAGGCCCTCCGATGGCAGGACCGTGATGCCAAGACTCCCTAGGGGGCGTATCATTGCCTTAGCTATTTTAACGCAATCAGTAGCCCGGATGCAAGGCTGTGTGCGGCCCGATGCTACGCAGTGCTAACAGAAAATCGTGTTTCACTGCTTGCCACAACGACGTTCTCGCGATTCCGGTTCGAGTGTAAGAATACCAGTACATCCAAATGAATTCTGTGACCTCCCGCGGCCTGTGATCCTGGCGGCTACGGTGTTATAATCCGCCCTGCTTTGTCGCGCCGCGGCGGCATGGCACGTGTATGTGCTCGTGCATGGCCGCGCGGATAGCGCCGGCGGCACGCCGTCGATCCGGCGGCAGGACGTGCGCTCCGGTTAACCGGGTGAACGATGAGCGGTTGCGATACAACTTCCACGGTCGATTCGACGCTGCCTGCACGGTTGAGGCTGCGCTTTATCGGAGCCGTGGTTGGCACGCTCATGGCGCTTCAGACGCCGTCATGGGGCACGCAGGTTGTCTGGGCATCGCCGGCGCCCGAAATCCGTATCACTGTTATTCAAGGTAAGCTTTGCGCCAGGTGTACGCTGCGGGGCGGCGCCAACGCGATTCCTGCCAATGTGATGATCGACCTTGGCACTCCTGCACCACTGCTAGTGCACGAACGCACGGCCGGACTGCTGCAAATACAGCGTGACACGCCGGTCGAGCTCAGCTTCGACGAGGTGACTCTCAGCGACTTGCCGGCTATTCCGACCGGCCTGCGGGTTTTGGAGGAACTGACCAGCGAGCACGCCACGGAACTGGGTGAAATTCCGGCCGTCGCGATTCTGGGACTGCCGGCGTTTTCGGACTTCACGCTAGTTGTGGAGCTCAGCGAGGGGACATTGCGGCTGCTACCGGCGGACGGAACGTCGACCCCGACGCCCGCCGACGCGATTGCCGGCGCCGCCGGCAACGAAGAGGGCATGCCGGCGCAGTCGGAGGTGCTGCTGGAGCAGCGCGGGTTCGGCTACTGGCTGGATGGGGTGGGACCGGAGGACTTCGAGGTCAGGGTGAGGTTTGCCACCTCGGACTCAGATACGCTCATCGACGCCACCGTGGCCGACCTGCTCGGCGCGCCGGCTGGTGATCTCGATCGGCTGGAAGTGGGCGGCATCAACGTGGCGGAGTACGTAGCTCTCCGCCCGGAGGACCTGGCGACGGGCGCCTCGCTACGCCCGGACCTGGTGCTGGGAACGAACTTCCTCTCGCATTTCCGCATGACCATCGGCGCTGCCGCCGGGCGACTGCAGCTAGAACAGATCCGCCCGCCGCGTTTTCCAAGCGAGGAGCGAGCGTACTTCGTGGCCCGCGAAGACGAAGACGCGGAAGCGATCGAATCGTTCCTGACGGCGCACCCCTCATCCAGGCTGGCGGGAGAGGCGAGTGAGACTCTCTTGGCTCACAGGCTGGACGAGTACCCGCCGGCGCGGGA
>JANQGB010000923.1 GCA_028277545.1 Phycisphaerae bacterium
GAGATTGTTCCCGATGGAGTCGTGTTTCCGCGGACCGCTGACGACGTAGCGACTGCGGTGCGCCTTTGTGCCAAGCACGATGCCGCGGTTGACCGCCCCGCCGGTCAGCCCCGTACCGGCGCCCCGGGCGGTAACGGGCACGCCGTGCTTGGCACAAAGGCGCACCGCAGTCGCTACGTCGTCAGCGGTCCGCGGAAACACGACTCCATCGGGAACAATCTCGTAGATGCTCGCGTCCGTGGCGTAGATCACGCGGGATAGGGAGTCGTGACGAATCTCGCTGGATGTCGAGTCTCGCAGTTCCTCAAGCACCGCGGCTACCTGGGGAGATAGTGTGTGTGAGCCACTCGACCGAACGCCATCATCCCGATTCATCGCATCGTCACCTGTTGACCGTTTCGTTTTCGGAGTCATGGCGGTATGGTAAGCCAAGTAAGCGCGGACGGCTACGGCACCGTCCGCCTGTAGTGGTTAACCGAGGCCCTCTCTGGATGCACGGTGATGTTACGTCGAACCTTCTTGACGCTTGCGGTTTGGACGATTTCGGTCATAGCGGCGGTGCCGGCCGGTGCCCTCGAGGATTTCGCCTTCGTACACATCACCGACGTCCACGTCGAGCCCCACCTGCTTCGCACGGGTCCGCCGGGCCCGGTGCGCGGTCACGAGAGTATCCAGTGGATCGTGCGGGAGGCCGTCGGGCCGCAGGACGCGCCCGGACTCGAGCCGGCGTGGCCCGCCCCGGCCTTTGGCTTGGTAACCGGTGACCTGACCGAATACGGCGTGATCGACGACACCTGGTCCGTCTTCGAGAAGACCTTTGCACCGCTGCCCTATCCGCTCCACGTGACGCCGGGCAACCACGACAACACCTGGGTGGCCATGTACGACGTGATGCGGCAGCGCCACGGCGGCGAGAACTACTCGTTCGATCAATTCGGCTGCCACTTCGTCTGCCTGTGCTCAGCCTCACCGCAGGAGCCAGTGCCAAGCCTAGACGCCAAGACCCGCGCCTGGCTGCGGAAGGATCTGGCCAGGACCGCGCCGGGCACACCCATCCTGATGGCACTGCACCATCCTCCTGACAGCGGTGAATTGGCAACGCCGGCGGAGTATGACACTTTCATCGACCTGCTGCGGGACTACAACGTCGTGCTGGTGCTGTACGGGCACGGCCACGCGGTGCAGCACAAGAACATGGACGGAATCGACGGCATAATGGGCGGGTCCACTTACGGTAAGAACGCCGGCTACGGCTTGGTCAGCGTGCAGGATAACAAGTTGCGGGTGGCGTACCGATACCAACACCGCCCCGGCAAGGACGGGGAGAAGCCAGGCGGTCCTGGATGGCGGACGCTACTGGAGAAGCCGCTGGCGACCAGCACGCCCGAGCGGCTGTTCAAGATCGCCAGCCCCGCGGAGGACAGTCACTCAGCCGATGGCCAGCTCACGCTGAGTATCGAGACAGCGAAGCCGGTGCGGGCCGTCGTACGCATCGATGGCCGCGACGTGCAGACGCTGGACATCGAGCCGCCCGGCAGCCAAACGACAAAACTGGACGTAGCAAAGCTGACGCCGGGTGCCCATCTGCTCTCGGTCCACGCAACAGCCAAGGACGGCCGGACGGATATCCGCACGCGTACGTTCCTCACAACTGCTGAGACCGCCGCGGCGCGGTGGCGACAGGAGTTCCCCGCGGCGTTCAAGGCCGCCCCGGTCGTTGTCGGGGATCGGGTGATTGTGGCCGGCACCGACGGCGTGGTCACGGCCCTGCAGCGGGACTCGGGCCGACGAGTGTGGTCCTTCGCCAGCGGGGCGGAGATTCTGGGCACGCCCGCCTGGACCGGTGAGAAGCTGGTCTTCGGCTCCGGCGACGGCAAGGTGTACGCCCTCGATCACGCAGGCAAGCCGGCCTGGGTTTTCGACACCGACATGCCGGTCTACGGCGCCCCATTGATCGACAACGGCACGGCGATTATCGGGGACAACGGCGGCCGGCTTCACGCGCTGGATCTGCGCGACGGGAAACCACGATGGACCTTCAAACGAGCGGACTATGCAATCGAATGCCAACCGTGCCACTGGGGCGACCTAATCGTCTTCGGCGCCTGGGACGGGCACCTCTATGCGGTCGGGCGGCAGGACGGCCAGCTTGCCTGGAAAGTGCCGGGGCCGAAGTCAAGTGACGGCAAGGGCGTGCGTTACTACGCGCCAGCCGACTGCGGGCCGGGCGCGATCGGCGACTCGCTCTTTGTCTGCGATCGAGGCTACCTGCTGGGCACCTATAGCCGGGACGGGGCCTACGGCGGCCAGATGGCCAAAGGCGTTTCGGGTATCGCTGTGGATGAGCCGAGCGGGACCGTCTTTGCCCGCAGCAACGCGGATAAGGTATACCGGTTCAGCGCTGACGGCAGCACCGTGTGGGAGGCATCCGTACCGGCCGGACGGTTCCCGATCCCGCCGACGCTCCGGGGCGAGAGTGTGTATGTCTGCTCCAACCAAGGTCGGCTCAGCGTCTTGGATGCGACCGGCGGCCATATCCGCTGGTCGTACCAGGCCACGCCCGGATTCTACGTGATGGCGCCCGTCACCGTCGATGACAGCGGCACCTGCTACGTCGCCGGCATGGACGGATCAGTCACTGCCGTGCGGCAGGTCGGCAAGCAGCGGTCCGAGGCTGCAAGAGGCTCTTAGCGCACCCGCGTGGCACAAACGAGTGTGCAGCAGGCTGCCACCGCGTATGGCCCCACTCCCCACGCCAGCAGGTGCATCAAGATGCACCCTGCTCAGGGAGCGATGTCCTCCAGGTCCTTGTCGAGCACGGGGTATGCTTCCCAGCCAGGGGCATCGAAGTGCCACCACTCGCTGTCCAGACCTTTGAACCCCGCGGCCACCATGGCGTCGGTTAGCATTTGCCGGTGATGCAAACTCTCGGTGCTACCACCGGTGTAATCCCGGTGGGCGGCCGGCGTGAAATCGTCGTAGGCGGTGGGCATCTCCAGCTCCCGGCCCTCGGCGTCGACCAGGGTGACATCCACCGCCGCCCCGCGGTTGTGCCTGGAACCCTTGGCGGGGTCCGCTACGTACTTCGGGTCTGGGACCAGTTCCCACATCCTCCGCTGGACCGACAGCGGGCGATAGCCGTCGTAGATTTTCAAGCCCACCCCCTGACGCACCAGACGGTCCTGAACCCGCCGTAAACGCAGGGCAACGGACTTCCGGAGCAAACAACGAGCGACCGCGTACAGTCGCTGCCCCGTGAAGTTGTCAGGCGTGGCATACTTTAGGTCGATAACGATGCGCGGATCGACGGCGCCTACATCCACCAGAGCTTCGCTGGAGGGATCGGCTGGTGGGACAATGTCGCCCGGCTTGTTCGGCGGCAGGAGCACGTAGGCCGTCCCGCCCTTGGTCTTCATCCAAACCGTTTCCAGGTCGCGCCGCGCGTAGGCAACCTGACCCTTCTCCGGCTGGGGGGAGGCGGGATCGTTGACTTCAACGTTGCCCTCGGCATCAAAGCCGGTCAGCACCAGCAGATGCCCCTCGGTAGCCTTGTAGGGCGCACCGGCCAATTCGCCCTTGGCTGCCTGGATCGAAATGATCAGCGGCTGGTCGGCTGCAATGGCGCGTTCGACGTCCTCCCAACTCGAAAACCGAGTGAGGTAACCTGGCACACCGTAGCTGTACGCAGCCTGGACCGCCCTGGGCCAGTTGCCATAGATGTCGTAGTGAGTGTCGAAGATGCGGGCCGCAACTTCTCCGGTCGGCCTGTCGACGCCGTGAAAGTCAAGCATCATGGTCACCGACGTAGGGCTGCAAATCCGACCGGCGAGTTCCTTGCGTTCGGTTCGCTGACTCCTGAACGGCACCGGCAGGCGGCGCTGCCACCTAGCGGCGTCAGCCTGGCCAAGCGACGCAGATCGCGGAACCGAGGTAATCCGCGCGGTGGTGTCACTCAGACAGACATCAACGCGGTCAATGCGCACGGTGGCCGGCGCTTCGGCAACCGCCCTGAGTCGATACTGCACGCGATCGAAACGCTGGGAGGACACGAAGTAGTCCACGTCGATGGCCCCCTCCGGGCACTCAATGGTACGTTCGCCCTTCGGCAAGACGCGGCCCCAGTCGCCGAAGTAGAGATACGGCGTCCAGGAATCATCCGCCGTGCGACCCATCCGGGCCTCAACGCTAAACCCGGCGTGTGGCGGCACCTCCACGTTCCAGGAGAGCACCACTTCACTGAACAACCTGTCAGTCTCGATCACCTGAGACTCGTACTCGGCAGCCGCGCCACCGGCATCGGGGTCAGGCTCGGAGCAGTTCAGCAGCACACCCGCCGGCTCTTCGATGACGCGGCCCTGGCGCACGGTGCCGGCCTCAAAAGTCGCGGCGCCGCGGTGGGTGATGAGCTGGTGCTCGATTGGCTTGGGCGCCGGCGGCCCGCATAGCTCTTCGTCGACCGCCGCAGCCACGGCTGCCAGGTACTCCGCACCGCGGGGGTGGTGGGTCATGCCCACCAGCAGGTACACACGGTCGCCATGCTCGATCCGGGCACTATCGAGATGCCAGTCCTGCCAGGTGCCGCTCTTGCGGACCAAGGACAGGTCGCGGCCCTGCAGCCCGGTTACGAACTTGGAGTCACGGTGATCCAGGTGCGGCGCGGCGAAGATCTCCTTCATCTTGCCGCAGGCAGCCGTACTCACCAATCGTCCCTGTTCGAGCATGAGATAGAAGCGCAGGCATTGGCGGACTGTTGCTCCATGAGAGTGATCGTGGATCGGGTCGCCAACTCGCGGCGCTCCCTTTCCGTAATGCTTCCCATACCAGAGGCCGCCGCCGTGGTCCTGATCGTAGAGACGATATCGCATGGACTGCAGCACTTCCTGCACCTGGTCCATACCGAGCATACGCCCGTACTTGGCGGCCAGCGCGTTGTCGGAGACCTTGATCATGCTCCCCAACTCTCGTTCCACGTCAGGCGGCAGGTCTGTGGCAGCGTGTGGGTTAGCGGCGAAGTAGGCCAGCAGGATGCAGATCTTCGGAACGCTGGCTGCGTAGAACATGCTGTCCGGCCGCACGAGCGCCAGGCGCAGATCGGTCAGGTCCAGCACCCCGACGGCCCGGGCGGCTTCGGGAATCTCAAACTGCCGGCCCAGGTCCCGGTCGATCTCCACCAGCCGGGCTTGCAGTTGGGTATCGACTGGCGCGTCGTACCCCAGTCGATAACCCTGCAGACGCATCGCCCGCTGCCAGTCCAGGTCCTGCGGTCTGGCCGTTGGCGGGGCGGCCTCTCTCCATCGGGCCAGGGCCTTGCCCACTGAAGATCTGCTCACCTCGGTAGCCAGCGGCGAGGAAGCCAGCGTACGGCGCATGATCTCCTCGGCGTCGGGCTTCAAGCGCAGTATGCGGACGCCCAGACAACGACGGTTGCTGTTCACGTAATCGACCAGCGGTTGTTCACGCACCGCAGGCCGGGCGGAGTGCAGGAAGTTCACCGTACCGTCCGGGGCGATGGCAATCAGCCCCGTGTGTCCTACCCATTGCGAATTGGCGTCGCCGCGAACGATGTTGACGAAGTCACCGTCGCGCAGCTCGCTCAGCACCGACGGAAGCCGCTCTTTGCTGACATACAGGTCGTTGATCGCTTGGTCCGGGATGTCCTGCCCGAGCCCGAAGCGGCTGAAGAATCGCGCCCGCCGGCAAACCTGACTGAGCGGGACCGCCGCCTTGCCCCCTCCCAGGCTGGCGGTCAGGTCGTCGAAGAGGAAGGCGTTGTTGCGGTCCCAGTCCGCCAGCGTGTAGTGATTGCGGGTGAGCATCCCGATCCGGCCGTCGCGATATCGCAAGCGCTGGAGGGTGCGCAGAAAGGTCCACCAATCGCTGGAGAGCGCCATGGAGTACGTGTGTTCGCAGAAGGTGACGCAATCGCTGCGATCCAGGCAGTAGATCGGGTCCGGGTCGTGGAACTCGAAAGGAAACTCGCCGAGCAGGTAGATCTCATAGGGCTGGCCTATGTTCTGGCGACCCAGGGCGACCACACGCCGGGACAGGTCGGGCTCGGTTTGGCGCACAGTTGGTAGATAGGCGTCAAGTTGCTCCTCGGTGAACGTGTACAGGGGCAGGTGCGCCCAGGACTCCGGTCCAACCGGTTTGCCGGGCTTGCCGCCCTCCGACGTCGCGCGATGGCAGCCGCTCATCGATACGAGCACCGCGGCCGCCAAAAAACCGTGCCGTATCCTGGACTCGGCTTTACACATGAGGCATTCCCTCGTAGATGGAGAATTGGCCGCCTTGCGACCCTTGTGCTATCTTCTGGGTACGAGTGCGTAGAATCGGCCTACGCCATGGCTACGATGATGTACTTGGCCGATGGTGTCAACTGACGTACCGATGGAAGCCCGGAGCGGGCAGCTACGCCGCGTCGCAGGATCGGAGCACTATAGACTGGCTGCGAAGATCAGCTTCGACTGTCGCGTGCCGATCCCTGCTGACGCGGGAGACACGGATTAAGAGTAATGAGTGAACCTGCTACAACCGACACACCGCCCTCCGACAAGCAAATCGATCATGTGCCAGCGCCGTCGGCAATCGAGAGCAAAGTGGAACAGGTGGCGCTGCATGCCAGCGGCTACGAGCTGATCTACGGACCGGAGGAGAAGATCCCGGCAATCGTGGTTGACAACTTCCCCAGCCTGGGGCGGCTAACGGCGGCGCGCTTTCTGGAGTGGACGCTGGCCAACCCGGAGGGGACAGTCTCGCTGCCCACGGGCAAGACCCCCGAGTACTTCATCAAATATGTCCTGCACTACCTCAAGAACTGGGACGTGAGCCAGGTACGTCAGGAGATCGAAGACGCTGGGCTGGTTGCCGACCGCAAGCCCGATCTCTCCGGGCTGCGCTTTGTGCAGATCGATGAGTTCTACCCCATCGATACGCGGCAGCACAACAGCTTCAATTACTACGTCAAGAAATACTACATCAAGGGATTCGGGCTTGATCCGAAACGGGCGTATCTGATCGACCCGTGCAGCATCGGCATCTCGCCGGGCACGGCGATTGGCGATGTGTTCCCGGAGATGACGGTCGATCTGTCCCTGCGCGTCCGCAAGGCCAAGTCTCTGCTGGAGAAGAGGCAGCAGTCGGTCCTGACCGCCGTCGATCAGTTCTGCACGGAGTACGAGCGGAAGATTCGGGACATGGGGGGGATAGGGTTCTTCCTGGGTGGCATCGGCCCGGACGGGCACATAGCCTTCAACGTGCGAGGCTCCGACTTCTACTCGACCACGCGGCTGATAGAGCCCAACTACGAGACCCGGGCCGCCGCCGCCACCGACCTGGGCGGGATGGAGGTGGCTCGCGCCAAGCATGTGATCACGATTGGCCTGCGTACGATCACCTATAAGCCGGACGCGGTAGCGATCATCATCGCGGCAGGAGAAGCCAAGGCCCGGATCGTGGCCCGCACCCTGCACAGTCCACCGTTGAATCGTTACCCCGGCTCCGCGCTCCACGTGTTGCCAGCCGCCCGCTTCTACATCACCAAGGGGGCGGCCAAGGGGCTCACCAACCGCGTGTTAGTCGATTTTGCGCGACGACCGGAGGTTGCTGATGAGGAGATCCATCGCAGCGTAATGAACGTCTCCCTGGCCACCGGCAAGCCGATCAGGTGCCTGTCGCTGGAGGACTTCCAGGAGAACCGCTTCGGAGCCGAACTGCTCGCCAAGACGCAGAAACCGTTCTCCGACCTGAGGGACCAGACCCAGGAGCGGGTGCTGGACAACCTGCGACATGGCACGCATCCCATTGAGGGCAAGACTTTCCTGCACACTTCTCCCCACCACGACGACATCATCCTGGCCTACTTGCCGTACGTGACCAATCTGGTACGCCGCAGCAGTACTCGGCACAATTTCGCCTACATGACCTCCGGCTTCAACGCGGTCACCAATCGCTACATGCACGCGGCCATCAGCGATCTGGTCGAGCGCCTGCGTCTCGGTGAGTTTCGGGAGCTGATTGACCAGGGCTACTTCGAGCCGGGAAATGTGCCGGCTCGCCGAATCGACATCTCGTATTACCACGAGGGTGCCGCCCGCGGCCACGAGGACAAGAAGCGCGAGGCCACCAGCCGGCGCCTGCTCCGGAACCTGATTCAACTCTACGAGGACGACAGCATCGACAACATCAAGGAGCGCTGCGCCGAGTTGCTCAACTACTTCCGCACACAGTACCCCGGCAAGAAGGACATGGCCCTGGTGCAGGAGCTGAAGGGCCGGATCCGCGAGTGGGAGTCGGACCTGAAGTGGGCGGCCTACGGCTTCGTGGGTGAGGCCGTCCGTCACTTGCGACTGGGCTTCTACAAGGGCGACATGTTCACCGAGGCCCCGCGTGTGGACCGGGATATTCCGCCTATTCATGACCTCCTGGTCGAGGTCGTACCAGACATCGTCACCGTCGCTTTCGACCCCGAGGGCAGCGGGCCGGACACACACTACAAGGTGCTGCAGGCGGTGGCCGAGTCGCTGAAGCGCTACGAAGCCTCCTCCGACCAGCACGACGTCAAGGTGCTCGGCTACCGCAACGTCTGGTTCCGATTCCACCCCTCCGAGGCCAATCTGTTCGTGCCGACGTCACTGACCCACCTGAATGACATGGATGCCTGCTTCGACACCTGTTTCAATACCCAACGGACGGCTTCGTTCCCCAGTTACGAGATGGACGGCCCGTTCTCCAAGCTGGCCCGCAAGATTCAGTGCAAGCAGTTTGAGCAGGTCAAGACGTTCCTGGGCGAGGAGTTCTTCGTGAACCACGAGGACCACGGCATGCGAGCCTGCCGCGGCATCGTCTATCTGCGGGAGATGAGCCTGCCCGAATTCTACGCGGCCTCCGCCGAACTGCGCCAAGTGGCCGAGGCAACGTAATCGGGCGGCGCGGCGCTGGAGACCGACTGCACCCGATCCCAAAACGAGAACCCGACTGCCAGGCGATACACCCGGCAGCCGGGTCCCACTTCCCGAAGGAATTGCAGCAGGCAAAGGCATGTGCCGTTGTGATCAGGTGACCTTGCCAATCAAGCGAGGAACCAGCCGCTTCTTCTCCTCGAAAATCCAGCGGTAGTAGTCCGCTCTCTTGAGCTTGGAGCCGGCTTCGGCATCGACAATCACCGTCACCTGACGGTGCATCTGCAAGGCGCTGGCCGAGACCTGCGCCGTTATCGGCCCCTCGATCGCCTCCGCCACGATCTCCGCCTTCTTGGCACCGTTGGCCAGGATGATGATCTCCTTAGCCTCCAGAATCGTGCCCACGCCCATGGTGATGGCGAAACGCGGAACCTCGTCGAGGTTGTCGAAGAAACGAGCGTTGTCCTCGATAGTCTGCCTGGTCAATGTTTTGAGCCTGGTGCGCGAACCCAGCGACGAGCCCGGCTCGTTGAAGGCGATATGTCCATCGGCCCCGATGCCCAGAATCTGGACATCGATCCCACCGGCCCGCTTGATCTCATCTTCGTACCACTCGCAGAACTCCTCGACCTCTCCGGCGTGGCCGTAGGGCACGTGGATGTTCTTCGGGTCCACGTTGATGTGATTGAACAGATGGTGATCCATGAAGTACCTGTAACTCTGCTCGTGCGACGGGGAAAGATCGAGGTATTCATCCAGGTTGAAGGTGATCACCTTGGAGAAATCGAGCCCCTCCTCCTTGTGGCGGCGAACCAGTTGCTCGTAGGTACCCACGGGGGTGGATCCGGTGGCTAAACCCAGCACGCTGCTGGGTTTGCGGAGCAACTGCCGCTCGATCATGTCGGCGGCGATCTTGCTCATCTCCTCCTGCGTATCGGCGATGATGATTTCCATAGGTCTGGCTCCTGTAGCGGTTTCGAGCGCGACTCTGCCCTCAACGATTTCGACGATGCGCAGGCCCGTAAGCCCCGATCGCCGGCCGGTGGGCAATTTAATACGAAATCCGGAGAAAATCAAGCCCACCTATTGAAAGAGCGGATAGAAGGCGTTACCGTGGCTATTTCTGACGGAGAGATTAGATTCGGATCAGGTTAAAATGGGGAAATCAAAGGTTCGCCCCATGGATTGGTCGGTGTTACAGGTGATTCACCGCCTGGGCGCCACTCCCCAGCATAAGCTGGCGGAACAGATCG
>JANQGB010000198.1 GCA_028277545.1 Phycisphaerae bacterium
TTCGTGACCAGCTACCCCGGAGACTTCACCGACGAAATCTTCGAAGCCATGCGCGACCTGCCGACCGTGTGCGAGTACCTCCACTTGCCGGTGCAAAGCGGGTCCAACGCGGTGCTTAGCCGGATGCGCCGGCAGTACTCTGTCGAGCGGTTCTATGAGCTGATCGATCTGGGGCGTGAGATCGTGCCCGGCATCACCTATGCGACCGACATTATCGTGGGCTTCTGCGGCGAGACGGACGACGAGTACGCCGAGACCGTGGGACTGGTCGAGCGCTGCCGGTTCAAGAACCTCTTCTGCTTCAAGTACTCGCAGCGCCCGGACACCGTTGCGCAGAAGCGGGCGGCCGACGACGTGCCAGAGCAGGTCAAGCGGCAGCGAAACACCGAGCTGCTGGCCATTCAAGAAGCCATTTCTCTGGCCCACAACCAGTCGCTGGTCGGGCGCACGCTCGAGGTGCTGGTCGAGGGCTACAGCAAAGCGGCCATCAAAGCCCAGGAGGCGGAGCAGTCTCGCGGCGGGGAGGTGGGTTGGCGCCGGTCGGACCAGTTTGTCGGGCGCACCCGCGGCGATCAGATCGTGGTCTTCGCCGGTCAGGATGAACTCATCGGCCAACTCGCCCGAGTGCGCATAAGCGGGGCCACCGCCCTGACGCTCTTTGGTGACGTAATAGAGACCTCCACTGCCGGGGGCGGCAGCTCGTTGCCGGTCGTCGCTTAGCGTTCCACCAAATACGATCGCCAATCCTGGCGCTAGCAGCGCCCGGCTTCCTCGGCCGGCAGGCACACGGTATAGTCCAAATCATATGAGCGAAGAGCCGCGAACCGCTGAACAGCCCTGGACCATCGCCCGGCTGCTATCCTGGACCACGGGGTTTCTGGATCAGTCCCAGGTGGACAGTCCGCGCCTGGCGGCCGAGCTGCTGCTGGCGCATGTACTCGACTGCGCCAAGATCGATCTCTACGCCCGTTTCGAGTACGCCCCCACCGAAGAAGAGAAGACCGCATTTCGCGATTTGGTTCGCCGGGCGGCCGAACAGGAGCCGGTGGCCTATCTGATCGGACGCAAGGAGTTCTACTCGCTCAACTTCGAGGTCACGTCCGAGGTGCTCATACCGCGGCCGGAGACCGAGACGCTGGTTGAACGAGTTATCGACTACTGCCGCGGCGCCGATCTGCCGCAGGCGAACTTCCTGGATATGGGCACAGGTAGTGGCTGCATCGCCGTCGCGCTGCTGACGCAGATGCCCGAGGCGTGCGGCGTGGGCAGTGACATCTCGCCCGCGGCGCTGGCAGTCGCCGGGCGCAACGCGGCGACTCACGACGTGGTAGACCGGCTGCGGCTCGTTGCGGCAGACGGCCTGCGCCTGCCGGAAGGCTGTTCGCCGGAGGGTGGCTTCGACCTGATCGTCTCGAACGCTCCCTACGTCGCAGAAGCCGACATGGATACTCTGCCCGAGAACGTTCGGCGGTATGAGCCGAGTCTGGCGCTTACCGCCGGACCCGACGGACTCCGGTTTTACCGTCACATGCACGAGTGGGCACCGAAGATCCTCAAGCCGGCCGGGTCCCTTTTCATTGAAATCGGAGCAGGCATGAGCGCCGAGGTGCGTGAGGTGCTGGAGACTGCCGGGGCGTTCGAGCACGCCGGGACCTGGAGTGATGCAACCGATCCTCACGATCGGGTCATGCAATTCGTGCGAAGTACATAGCCGGTGCGTGAAGACTCGACCTGTGGTCGGTATGATGCCGGGCAATTCACTGACAGGAGGTCATGCAGGTGGACTACTTCGAAATCAACGGCGGAAACAGGCTGCGCGGCGAGGTGACGATCGGCGGTGCCAAGAATGCCGCTCTGCCGATCATGGCCGCGTCAATCCTCTGCGAGGGAGAGACCGTGCTGCACAACGTGCCCGATCTGCACGACGTCCGCCAGATGCAGGTACTGCTGGGCAAGCTGGGAGTCCGGTGCGAGCGCGACGCCAGCGGTGCCATGCACATCCGCGTCGAAGACGAGATGAACTGCCACGCCCCCTACGAACTGGTCAGCAAGATGCGGGCCAGCATCTGCGTCATGGGGCCCCTGCTGGCCAAGCGCAAGCGGGCCCAGGTCTCGCTGCCAGGCGGGTGCGCGATCGGTGATCGGCCCGTGAATCTGCACGTTCAAGGCATGGAGACGCTGGGGGCCGACTCGGACCTGGTCAATGGCGACATGCTGCTCAAGGCCAAGAAACTGCGCGGGGCAGAGTTGTTTCTGGGCGGAGCGTTCGGATCGACCGTGACCGGGACGGCCAACGTGATGATGGCTGCCACGCTGGCGGAGGGGCGCACGGTCATCGAGAGCGCTGCCTGCGAGCCTGAAGTGGTTGATGTGGCCGAGTTCCTCAACGCCTGTGGCGCCCAGATCGCCGGGCAGGGCACACCGCGAATCACGATAGACGGCGTAACCTCGCTGTCCGGAACCGAGTACACCATTATCCCCGACCGCATCGAGGCGGGGACGTTCATGATCGCCGCGGCCATTACCAACGGCGAACTCGAGCTGGTGAATTGCCGCCTGGAACACATGCTGGCCATCGTTGATCGCTTGCGGCGGGTGGGCATCAACGTGGAGCGAGTGGAAAAGGGAGTGACCGTCTCGTCGGCCCGGAGGCTGGAGACGGTGGATGTCACTACACAGCCCTACCCCGGCTTCCCCACCGACCTTCAGGCTCAGACCATGGCCCTGCTTTGCCTGGCCGACGGCAACAGCATCATCACCGAGAAGATCTACCCCGACAGGTTCCTGCACGTGGCCGAACTCAACCGCATGGGAGCCCACCTGCGCAAGGAGGGGCCGACCGTCATCGTGCAAGGCGTCAAGAAGCTGGTCGGCGCGCCGGTGATGGCCTCGGACCTGCGAGCCTCCGCCGCCCTGGTGCTGGCCGGCCTGATCGCCAAGGGCACTACTCGCGTCAACCGGGTCTACCATATCGACCGCGGATACGAAGGGATCGAGCAGAAGCTGGCCGCCGTAGGAGCCGACGTGAGCCGGGTGACAGAGTAGGGTCCGCTCCGCGGACCACGTGGCGGAGAGGATGATCATCATCAAAACGGTCCGCGGAGCGGACCCTACGCCGGGGCGCCCAGTCGTTTGCACCGGCAAGATGCCGGTGCCACATAGTGTCTGGTGACACATAGTGTCTGGCGACACAGAGCGCCTGCCTGCAGGCAGCACCATGTTGTGAGCCACGAGAGCGGCAAGACACCGATGAAGACGCCACACACCGGCTACGAGCTTCGCGAGCACACGGCCGACATCGCGCTCTACGTCTGGGCCGACCAGCCTGAGACACTGTTCGTCACCGCTGCCCGCGGTTTCTACGCCGCCATCGGTGACCTCGCCCCCGGCGGCGAGGCCGAGCCGCTTGAGATAGCCCTGACCGCCCCGGACCGGGCCGACCTGCTGGGCGACTTCCTGGCTGAACTGCTATTTATCTTCGAGACGCGCCACGCCCAGGTAACTGACATAGACATCATCTCTCTTGGCCAATCGGAACTTCACGCCCGCTGCCAGCTCCGACCTGTCAATATGAAGGCCTCGGAGTTCGATCTCGAACTCAAGGCCGTCACCCGCCACAATCTGGCCATCACCGCCGAGAACCATCCCTACGAGGCGACGATCATACTGGACATCTGAGACCCGCGGTGAGTATCCCACGACCGGTGATGCTGCCGGTACGTCCGCGCCGGCATCGACCGTCTACCCGGGAACGGTAGCCAGCCTCCGCCACGGCACCACCAGCTCGACCTCTCGCTCTGCCTGGCGCTGAAGCGTAACCTTGCGTCCGATCGGCAGCGGCGACATGGGCCAGGTGTGGCCGAAGTCGGGGCTGGCCACAACCGGCAGGCCCCGGCGACGGGGCATGACTCGATTCAGGCTGGCGAGTACGGAGTCCAACTGGTCGGAAGCGTCGTCGTGAAAGTCGGCCAGTAACAAGACGCCGGAACGCTCGAGAATGACGGCGAGTCG
>JANQGB010000452.1 GCA_028277545.1 Phycisphaerae bacterium
CCCCGTTCGCGCACCCCTCGGTGATGTTCAGGCGCGCAATCACCGAGCAACACGGCACATACCGGGATGGCCCTTTTCCCGAAGACTACGAGCTCTGGCTCCGTTGGCTTGACGCCGGCGTCAGAATGGCCAAGCTCCCCGAGGCCCTTCTCACCTGGAACGACCCGCCCACACGCCTCTCCCGCAGCGATCCCCGTTACGCCTTCCGCGCGTTCTATGACTGCAAAGCCGTTTACCTCGCCCGCTGGTTGGCCCGGAATAACCCGTTCTACCCCAATCTCATCGTGTGGGGCGCCGGACGCGAAACCCGGAAGCGCGCCGAACCGTTGACCGAACACGGCATCAACATCACCACCTACATCGACATCGATCCCCGCAAGATTGGTCAGACCATACACGGCCGCCCCGTCATCTCCGAAGCTCAGATCCCCCCACCCGAAACGTGCTTCATTGCCTCTTACGTCGGCAGTCGCGGCGCACGCGACGACATCCGCACCCGCCTCACCGACCGCGGCTTCCGCGAAGGCACCCACTGCATCATGGCCGCCTGATCGCCCCCGGACCTCGAACAACCAGAACCCGACCTGTCCGGCCGCTCATACGATGAACCCCAGCCCACCCAACTTGCCCTTCCCTCCCGCCCGTGACGCAATGACCTCGTGACCCTCTGACTCATTTCCGGACAACGCTCTGCCTGAGTCATTGAGTCACCCAGTCACTGAGTCACACCCCTTCCCGGCCTGGAAGGGCCCAACATACCAACCCGAGGCGACCAGCCCCGGAAGCCACGAAACCGCCAACACCCCAGCCCTGGAAGAAGCAACCGCGACGCCCCTGCCACTCTCCCCGACCTGTCCGACCTGTCCGACCTGTCCGACAACGACCATAACCCAGCCGCCACAGACCACGCCCTCGCCGCCGCCCTGAAAGGGCCCAACATACCAGCCCGGGGCGGCCAAGCCCCGGGATCCACGTCCCCACCAACGCCCCAGCCCTGAAAGGGCGCGACACTTCCGTAGGATGTCCCCATCTTCCATCTTCCGCTCCTGCCGATGATAGCCTGCGCTGCGGCGACCTCGTACGGATCCGTCGCGACCGCAACCGCAGGCCTGAAAGGCCGACCTTCACCAGCCCAGGGCGAAGGCCTTGCGCAGCCCTGGGATCTGCAACCAACAAACCACAGCACTGAAAGTGCGACACGCCCCCTATGCCCCCCCTATCTGGCAGGAGGAGAAGGCGGGGAGGGAGCAGTTTGCTGTTTCGGCAGAACTCGTTAACGATCAATGACTTCCGCGGAATGTCCCGTGGTACCCCGGGCGGGATTCGAACCCACGACCTACGGTTTAGGAAACCGTTGCTCTATCCTGCTGAGCTACCGGGGCAGGTGCTGGTTAATGTAGCTCGGAACGGGCGGTGTTCAACGTGTGAGGGGTGAGGGAGAGAGGGACGGCTGGGGCCGTGTGGGTGGCGGGGTTGTGCGGTTGCATTGGGCTGCTGTCTCAGCCATATTGTGCCTTCCGTTCCGCAGTGGGAGAGGGCACGGTCGGGCACACGGGCCGACGTGCTTTGGCTGCCAGTATGGCATACGAGGCCTGGAGCACGATGTTCAGGAGACTTAGGCGAGCAATACGGTTGTCGCGTCGCATCGCCGGCGCGAGACGCGACGTGAGGGCTCTTCTGGGAACTTCTTCGGGCCGGTCTCCGCGGCCCGACATGCGGCCGGTGTATTTCTACGGCAACTTCAAGCTGAGTTCGTTCAAGCTGGGGGGAACCTACATCATTGAGGGGCTCAAGCTCCGTGGCATACGGGCCTGCTCTGGACATCGGGTTCCCGTCGAGCGAGTCAGAGACGCGATCGTGGTGTTTGTCAGGGAGAAGATCCCACGGGATCTCGCTGCGATTCGAGCCAATAACAACGCGATCGTTATCGACATGCGCGACAACTTCATCGAGGAGTGGGGAGCGCTGCGTTCAGACTTCGTGGGGCGGGACGCTGCGGATTGTCTGATTTTCCCGAATGAAGCACTGAAGAAAGCATTTCTGGCCGCCGGACCGACGTCTGCCCGGTGCAAAGTACTCTACGGGTTTGCCGACCCACGGATCGCAACGTTCTTTGCCGGGGCTGGATATGCGTCGCTTGACGGACCTCGCTGCTGCTACTTCGGGTTCTCGCAGAACCTTGACAAGGCGATGGTGGACAGCCAGCAGGCGCGAGAAAGAGTCAACGTCATACCGCTGACCGAGAAGAACTTCGACACCTGCGTTCCGATGCTGCGCGACTTCAACCTGCATCTCGATGTCCGCCCTTCCGATAACCAATATAAACCCCTGACGAAAGTCCTTATCGCGGCCGAATGCCGGTCGCACATCATCATGCGGGAGAGCCCGCGTGTGCTGGAGCTACTCCCTGCCCACTATCCGTTCCTGTTCCGAGGCGATGGGCTCGGAGAGGCGATTCGGCTTGCTTACGAGGCGTTTCGCACTCCGAGATGGGACAAAGCGCTGAGAGCTATGGACTCCGTCCGAGAGCGCCATTCGTACTCTCATCATCTAGACCGTTTTGTACAGATACTTGAAGAGTTGTCATAGGCCTTTGTACCCGGGAGCAATTGCATGCGCCTGATCCGAGAAGCTCTAGCCAGACGGAAACGAAACATCGATGTTGCGGTAGTGGGCTGTGGGTTCTGGGGAAGCGGCATTGTGCGTTGCCTTCATCAGATGCAGGGGATGCATCCGCGCGTGGTCGTT
>JANQGB010000555.1 GCA_028277545.1 Phycisphaerae bacterium
GTGGCCCGAGTCGAAGATCGAGATGATGTTGTGGTGCTTCAGACTGGCGACCAGCTCGATCTCGCGCTCGAACCGCCGCCTGGCTTTCTCGGAGGCGTAGGGCCCTTCGAGGAGCACCTTGATGGCTACCTTCCGCTTCGTGGCGTCCTGGATGGCCTGATAGACGACCCCTTGGCCGCCGCGGTGGATTTCCCGGATAAGCTGGTAGCCAGGGAACTGATCGGACGGCAGCCGCGACGCGTTCCACTCCGCGGCCGGCGACCGATCCGCAATCCGCTCTTCTCCATTGCGCCGGACTTCCAGCGTCTGTACTTCTGAGCGCGCACCGTCCTCAAGCATGGCCATGACGTTCACCGGGCTCGGTGCCAGAGGTTCCGCCGTGTCTGTCTCGCCGCGGGCCAACAATCGTTCCACTTCCGCGCGGAGCTCGGCGTCGCCGGAGCAAGCCTTCTCCAGAAACGGGCCGCGCTGGTCCGGCGGCCTCTCCAGAACCGCCAGGAAGAGCTCGTGGCTCCGCCGGTGACGATCCGAGGTCATCATCTGTCACTCTCCAGCACGCCACGCAGCCAGCCCCGCGCAATGCGCAGGTCGTTCTCCACCGTGCCCACTGATACATCCATCAGCTCGGCGATTTCCTTGATGGCCAAACCACCAAAAAACCGCAGCGAAACGATCTGATGCTTGCGAGCGTCGATCTTCTCCAACTCGGTGAGGGCCTCGTCCAGAGCCAGCACGTCCATGCTGCGCTGCTCCAGGGTCTCCAACATATCGTCCAGGGGTACGCGCATGCGGCCACCGCCTCGTTTGGCGGTGGCGCGACTGCGGGCGTGATCCACCAGGACCTGCCGCATGGCCTGGGCGGCGGCGCCGAAGAAGTAACCCCTGTTGTGCGCACCGCGGAGGGCTTCGCCCTTGAGCAGCCGCAGGAGAGACTCGTGCACCAGGGCGGTGGCCTGCAGGGTGTGGTCGGCCCGCTCGTTCCGCATCATCGGCCCGGCGATTCGGCGCAGCTCCTGGTAAACCAGGGCGACCAGCTTGCTCTTGGCCTCCTCGTTGCCGGCCCTGATGGAGGCCAGCAAGGTGGTCACATCTTGTCCAGCCTCGCTCGCCATTTGGTTTTCTCCGGCCGCCGAAAGAAGATTTGGGGATTCGAGCCCCCATTCTCGCACGCCTTCATGACCCCGACAAGTGGGGACCTACGCCGGAGCCGGCAGGTTAGTTAACGGGCCGTATCCGAGCGCCTGTTGCGACCGCGGCGAGCCTGGCAGGTGGAGCCCAAAGGAACGAAACGAGCCTGAACAGTCCGAAAGGAATACCGCAGTGATCTCGCAGGACCTCAGTGAAGCACAACTGACTTTCGAGGTCGACGGGCTGGCCGCCGATCAGTTGCTGGTGGTTCGCTACCACGGAACTGAGGCCTTGGCCCAGGTCTACCGCTTCGAGGTGGAACTGGCTTCGATGGAGTCTGAACTCTACTTCGACGACATCGTCGGCCGCCCGGCCAAGCTGACCGTCCAGACCGCCCACGGGGAACGCTGGTTCCACGGCATCGTGAGCCGCTTCGAACTGACCGGCGAGGCCAACGACCAGCGGTACTTCCGGGCCGACCTGGTTCCGGCCGTTTGGGTGCTGACCCAGCGCTACGATTCCCGGATCTTCCAGGACATGTCGGTGCCCGAGATCGTGGCCGAGGTTCTTGGCCAAGCGGGCATTGGTGCCGACGGCCAGCGCATGGATTTACAGAACGACTATCCGCCGCGCGAATACTGCGTGCAGTACCGGGAGACGGACTACACCTTCATCGCCCGCCTGATGGAGAGAGCGGGCATCTGGTGGCACTTTGAGCAGTCCGCCGACGGGCACGTGATGGTATGCGCCGATTCGCCGGTCGCCTACGCGCCGATCGACGAAGGCTCGGAGCTGCCCTATGTCCCTCCGGCGGGACTGGAAGAAGCCGCGGAACACGTGGCGGCCTTTCGCATGGGACAGTCGGTGCGGCCCGGCGCCGTGGCGCTGAACGACTTCAACTTCGAGAACCCAAAACTCGGCCTGCAGACCGCCGCCGACTTGGACGGGGACATCAAGCTGGAGCACAGCGACTATCCGGGCAGCTACGCCAGCCAGGCCGAGGGTAACGAGTGCGCCCAGCGTCGCATCGAGGAACTCGAGACGGGACGCGTGCTCGGCAGAGGTGAGGGCAACTGCCACCGCCTGGCCCCGGGGCGCACCTTCGCTCTTACCGAGCACGCCTGCGAGTCGCTCAACAGTACCTATCTCTTGACCTCGGTCACGCACGAAGGCCGACAGTCAACCAGCCGCACGGCGACCGGCCCCAACGGTGTGTTGCTGACCGGGCACGAGGGGCGCCTGCCGGAGGTGCCACTCTATCATGCCGGCAGGTTGGCACGGGAGCTCTTCCCGGAGACCGGAACGCCGGAGGCTGACAAGCCCGGGGATTTCGAGCAGCCCGCATATCGCTGTCGCTTCGAGTGCATCCCGGCTTCGGTCAGCTATCGGCCGGCCCGCGTCACGCCCTGGCCGGACGTGCGCGGCGCGCAAACGGCGCGCGTGGTCGGTCCTGATAGCGAAGAGATCTATACGGACGAATACGGGCGTGTGAAGGTTCAGTTCAACTGGGACCGGCGTCAGGGTTTCGACGAAAACGCCTCCTGCTGGATTCGCGTCAGCCAGGGCATGTCGGGCGGGCAGTACGGGATCATGTTCCTGCCGCGGGTGGGGCAGGAGGTGGTTATCGACTTCCTGGAAGGCGACCCGGACCGCCCGTTTGTCGTGGGCCGGGTGTACAACGCGGACCATATGCCGCCCTACCCGCTGCCCGACGAGAAGACCAAGAGCGTCATCAAGACGCACAGCTCCAAGGGCGGAGGCGGCAGCAACGAGATCCGGTTTGAGGATCTGAAAGACAACGAGCAGCTCTTCATCCAGGCCCAGAAGGACCTGCATCTCCGCGTCAAGAACGACCGGGTGGAGAACGTCGAGAATGATCACCACCTGACCGTGGCGCAGAGCAAGTATGCCCTGGTCAAGCAGAACGAGCATTCCGAGGTCAAGCTGGACCTGAAGCAGAAGGTCGGCGGCAGCAAGTATCTGGAGGTCGCCGGCGATGTTGGCGAACAGTTTAACGGCAACCACTGCGAGCAGGTCGGCAACAGGTATTACCTCAACGCGGCCAGCGACCTGGTGATCGAGTCCGGCGCTGCCGTCACGCTGAAGGTCGGTGGCAACTTCATCAAGGTCGACGCGACAGGTATTTACGTGATGGGTACCGTAGTCCACCTCAACAGCGAGGGCTCGGCCGGCAATGGCACGCCCGTGGCGCTGAAGTCGCCTGATGCTCCGATCGAAGCTGACACGGCTGCGCCAGGCAGTGACACGACCTACGCACCGCAGTCGAGCGAGCCCACTGCGGCAGAGGCGCTGGCTTCTTCGGGCGCTGCGGATAACTCGAGCAGCGAAAAGGAAACCTCGTGGATAGAGATCGAGTTGGTCGACGAGGCCGGCCAGCCCTGGCCACACGAGCGTTACGAGATCATCGAACCGGACGGAACCCTGAAGACCGGGTCACTGGACGAGAATGGCCAAGCCTACGTGTCAGTCTCGGACCCCGGCGAGTGCCAGATATCTTTCCCCAACCTGGACCGTAGAGCATGGGAGCGAGCCTGATGTCAAGCTTGTCAAGTTCATTAACCGGCCAAGGAAGCGGCCTCCGCCAGCAGCGCGCCGCCGAACTCCGGGCGTCAGCCGAGGGCGGGACGTCGTCTCCACGGAGAGTTGAGTCGGAGTCCGGGCGTCGGTCCGGCGCTGCGGCGGCGGGTCTCGGTAAGACTACGGTCGGCAGCACCTCAGGCATGGGCCTGCGGCAGCAGAAAGCCGCGGAGTTGAAGGCCGAGGCTGAGGCACAGAAACAGACCGCACAAGCCGAGTCGGTCGGGGAGGAGGAGGCGGCCGAACAGTCCGGCGGGCCGGTCGGCAACGGAGAGCA
>JANQGB010000967.1 GCA_028277545.1 Phycisphaerae bacterium
TGTTGGATTCTCCGTCGGACCACAACCTCTCCAACTCGCTCTCGTCCATAAAAGCCGCCGTCAGATTGGCCTGGGGTGTGAACCGGGCGCGCACAACGGACAGAATGCGTTCAGGCAGTGCACGTAGCTGGTAACCGAGCCAGCCGGCGAGCATCAGCATGAGGCCGCCTTCGACGATGGGTGAGCCTTCCAGTAGTTTCGTCAGAGTGTCCATCACAGTTTCCTCCGGCCATTGCAGCGCGCAGTCTCTCCGGACTCCTCGCGCCGGTCACGAGGAGGTCGGGCGGGCGAAGCGCGCATCCGCGGGCTACGCAAATGCAGCGATCGGTCCGCACATACAGTTTGTTCTAGTTACCACGAGCTGAGTCTAAGGCAGGGAAGATCAGGTTGATCAAATGAAACCCGCCGGGCGTCGCCGGCGGTGCGGCGACAGGTCAGTTCGCAGTGTTCGATATAAGTGTCAGGCATCGTTCCATACAGCTTCTCCTGTCACGTGCCGCGTACTATACAGTCGCGGGCGTGGAAGTCAAGACAATTCTTTCGGCAGTTACTGGTCCTGCGACGCCGGCTGCCTGGGGCGGTGCAGCGACCGGGCATTACCAGGAGTAGCGTACCTTGTAAGTCACTATCTCCTGCCCGCCGGGCGGCACCTCGACTTCGAACTCTATGGCTTGGCTGTCGCGCTTGCTGAACTCGTGTGATCGTTCGGTGATCTCCCAGGTGTACCAGCGGTAGAGCTCTTCAACGACCAGGATCTGTGCCGGGTCATCCTTGTGGTTGCGCAGGCTGATGCGAAAGGCCTCATCGATCTCGCCAGCGTTGTGGTCGATGCGGAAGTCGGTGCGGCGGCGCTCGCCGACCAGGTCGAACGCGTTGCCGGTGTAGACGCGGATGATTTCGTCCCGTGGCGTATGGGCTATGTCGTTCTCGCCGAGGAATTCGAGCTGACCGTCCTGGTCCCGCTGGTAGAAACGAATGCGTCCGCCCGGCAAGGGGATACCCAGGTTGTTGTCCTTCGTGTTGGCGAACTCTCGCATAACCGATACCTGGGAACTGCTGCGCGTACCTAAGTCCCGATCCTGCCTCAGCGAGATCAGGTTCCAGCCACGATAACGCTCCCAATTGATGCGGGCCCCGTTATAGACGTAGAGGCGCCGGAATCGGATGTCGGAGGCCCGGGTGAACTCCACCTGCTTGGTCTGGTGGTCGCGCAGGGTGGTGGCGCGGGTGAGCGTGTAGAGGTGGTAGTCGTCGAAGGCGCGCTCCACGACTGCCTGCTCAAAGCTAGATATCCCGGCTCGCCGATCGATCGGCCAGCCAAGGTATTGCTCCTCGTGCGACCAGCGCGGGCGTAGCTTGCTCACCTCGCCGGCCATGAGCTTGATCCGGGCTTCCTCGAAGGTTCTGCCCGATTGATTGTCCATGGTCACCCAGGCAACCAGTTCCAGGACGTCCTCCTCCGGTGGGGCGACCACGTTGTAGTCCGCCTTCCAGGACATCCCACCGGTTATGTAACTCAACTCCGTGTCGAGGTGACCGGCGGCGTCGGTCTGGAGCACCCAATGCAGGGTGGGCACGAGAACGGTCACGTCACCGAGGCTTGGAAACAGCGGTACGCCGGGCAGGCCAAAGCGAAGCTTGCCATCCATTTCAATGATCGGCTGACCGGCACCTCCGCCGGGGTGTATTGCCGCGGACTGGCGATATCTGTAGGCCTGCCCGTACCGTTGCCAGGCGGCGTAGTGGGGAACGTAGGCGCTGCGGACGATGCGGCCAGGTACCGGCTGATCCTTGCCGGGCACGACGAAGTCGATGGTCTGCCCCTCATGAAGCGACAGGAGGAGTGCCTGGCTAATGGGATCCGCACGGAAGTTCTGTTCAAGAACCTGCAGATGGTGCTGGCCCGTCGGATCTCTCAGGATGACCGAGTCCGGTTCCAGGTGAGCCGTCGTCTCCGTGAATTCCAGCCGATTGAGGCCGGGCTCGAGGTTCAGTGGCACTGTCTGGCGCACGACGGCGAAGTCCTGGTTGTAGATAGTCAGGGCCGGCTGCGATGCCCGGGCTGGCTCATCCGTGCCACAGCAGGCAGCGACTAACAGCAAAGCCAGTAGTGCTCGCATGGGTTTGCTCCTTCAGCGCAGAAATGGTGCTCCGACCGGCAGCGGCACGCACCGCCCCCGCCCACTCTTGTAGGCAGGTTAGACGCCAGGGGATGCGGCCGGGTTCCGGCGTCCGCCAGCAGGGTGCCCCGGCGATCTTCGCCCTACCACATACTCCGTTGGCCAGCCGACTTCATAACGTCTTGTGTACTGACTACTTCCAGCAGCGGCGAATCCTGCACCACCAACTGCCATCCTGTTCGCGTGGCTACTTCAGCCGCCGCGCCGGTAACGAGGTGATCGAATCCTGGTGGACAGAACACGCTCTCGACCTCTCACGGGGCAACGTCGTCGACGCACGAAAGACAGAAGAAGAAATCCAAACAAATATGAGGCGAGATGGCTCTAATCGGCCTCGGCAAATCTGCGCCACTAGATGCCGCCATCGTGGCGCCGCGCCCGGCTTTGGCACAGCTCCCAGCCCAACTCTCGTCTATCCTGCGTCCTGGCGCTTGTTGGATCACCGCAATGCGGAGTGAGATTGTGTTAACTATACAACAAGCTACCTTCTGAAAATAAGATTCTGCCCGCCCTGACGCTACCTTCGGTCTACGGCAGAGCGCTGTGTGCCACGAGGGGACGAGTCTCGCTGGATTCACGCCGTTGGCTTCTTGGCCGCGACGGCCTTGAGGCTACTCGCAGCCGTGCGCTCAAAAGGCTGGCGCAAGGCGTGCACGCGGGGCCGCCCGGCAACTCATGCCACTGGCCATATCAACCGCCCGCTCGAATAAGCCGATCTTCCATGTGTTCCGCTGACTTCGGCTCCGTGGTTCAAAAGGGGCGTGAGAGGGCGTTTGGCAACAACACCGGGGGTGTTGTGTGTCGGCGAAATGCCGGGATTCCGGCGTATCTCACGAGGGAGAGTCCAGAGGTTAGGCGGTGTGATGTACTGCCTGGAATGTGTCGACCGGCTCCGGCGGTGATCGAGAGCCAGTATCGAGCAGCGCTTACCTGGTCGCGCCGCGGCGCCTGGCACCCACGTCCAATGCCAACGGGCGTGTGTCCGCGAGAACTCAGGCTCGGGCGTCGGCGTCCGGGACAGGGCCAACTGCAAAGGCGGTCGGACCATGAAGATCGGGCCAAAGCTGATACTCGGCGCGGCTGTCCCGGCGGCGTTCGCCTGGGCGGCCGGCTTGTACGGCACTTCGGTCAGCCAGAGAATCCTGACTGATGCCATCGAGCAGGCTTCAGCAAAGCGCGCCCGCGCGATCCTGGACGAGATCGACCGGGTAATGCACACCCGAATCGCCGAATGGAAGGCGTACACCCACAGCCCGCTGGTACAGCGCACGCTTAGTGAGTCCAATCTCAAGTTCGAGGAGCTCGGGAACAGCCAGCCTCTGACTGACAACCAGGACCCGGCAGCGCGTGTCGCCACGGAAGAGTCACGAATGCCGGTCATGGAGCACCTGCTGAGCAACGAGTTGGCGCAGGACATGCGCATCCGACTCGACATGTTCGCGCGCGAGAATGGCTTCGCGGTCTTCGAGAAGGCCCTGGTCACCAATCGCTACGGCGCGAACGTGGCACAGACCAATCGGACCACGGACTACCGCCAGGATGACGAAGAGTGGTGGCTACAGGCCAACCGCAACGGTCTGCATGTGAGCGGCGTGGAATTCGATAAGCGCGCAGGGGTGCTCTCGACCGCGCTCTGCATTCGAGTTGATGACGAAAGCGGGATGCCACTGGGCGTTCTCAAAGCGGTCCTGAACATCCAGGAGGTGATCAACATACTCAAGGCCTGCCTGAGTGGCCCGACAACCGGATGCGCTCACGGACTAGCCCTGTTCACCGGGGACAGGCGCATCATATGGTCCTCTCAGCAGACACCGGAAGCATTCCTCTCAGACGGTTCGCAGTACTTCAATGGCCTGGAGTTCTCTGCGAAAGACGACGTCCTCGCGACGGAACGGTTCTACAAGACGGGGGACCATGGACATCTCACGGTCTACGCCAAGTCCCGGGACCTGGGAGGTCTTGAAGGCCTGGGGTGGATCCTGCTGCTCGAAGACGACACGTGTTCGGTTCTCCAGCCTGTACGCGCCCTCCGCGTGAATATCCTGCTGATTGCTGCCGGCGCTACGCTACTTGCCCTGCTTCTCGGCGGTACGGTGGCCATGTCGCTGTCGCGGCGCGTCAGGCGATTGGCTGACACCACCGCTGCGCTGGGCCAGGGCAACCTCGACGCCACCGTCAGCTTGAGTGGAACCGACGAGCTGGCACAACTGGGAGAGTCGTTCAACCGTATGGCCAGGGACCTCAAGCGAGGGGAGGAGGCCCTGCGAGCGACAAAGTACGACACCGAGAACATCATCAAATCGATGATCGAGATGCTCATAGTCGTCGCACCGGATGGGAAGATCCGCACGGTAAATGACGCGGCCTGTAAGTCGCTGGGCTACACGGAGCAGGAGTTGATCGGACAGCCCGCCGGACTGCTGTTTGCGGGAGACGAGGAAGAGGAAGACACGACCCAGCTTGTCGCATCGCAGGAGAGCCTGCCCTTCAAGCGAACCGTACTCCGCCGCCTCGTGAAAGACGGCGCCATCAGCAACATAGAAAAGTCAGTTCGCGCCAAGAATGGTGAGACGATCCCCGTGCTCATGTCAGGCGCAGTCATGCGTGAGCATGACGGGAGGATTCGCGGGATCGTCTGCGTAGCCCAGGACATCACCGAATCCAGGCGAGTGCGGGAAGAGGTCCGACGAAGGAGCCAGGAGCAGCAGCAGATCAATTCGCTATTGTCTGTCGGCCTGGAGCAACTCCCCCTCAACGAGGCGCTTGGGCGGTGCCTTGATGTGGTGCTTGCAGTCGAGTGGCTGCCGATTCACCCGAAGGGAGGGATTCTGCTGGCCGACGACGATGCGGGCACGCTGATCCTGGCGGCCCATCGGAATCTGGCGTCGGACATTCAGTCGCTCTGTGCGCGGGTTCCCTTTGGGCACTGCCTCTGCGGCCGTGCGGCGGCAAGCGGTCAGGTCGTCTTCGCCAATTGCGTGGATCATCGACATGACATTCGCTACCAGGGCATGCCGCCCCACGGTCATTACGTAGTGCCCATACAGGCCAAGGAGGACACCCTGGGCGTCCTGGTGCTCTACGTGGACGAGGGGGCCGAGTGGCGTCAAGAGCACGAGGACTTCCTGCGGGCCGCTGCCACAACGGTTGCGGGAATCATCGTCAAGCTAAGGGCGGAACACGCGCTCCGGCGCGAGCGGGACTTCGCCGAAAGCCTGATCGAGACAGCCCAAGCGGTTGTCCTGGTGCTCGACACGGATGGTCGCATTGTCAGATTCAATCCATACATGGAGGACCTGTCGGGCTACCGGCTGGATGAGGTACGGGGCAAAGACTGGTTCACGACCCTGCTGCCCGCAGGTGAATCCGATCGCATCCGCGACATGTTCCGCTCGACGCTGAATGGTAGCCTCACCTCCGGAACCGTGAACCCGATCGTCAGCCGGGATGGACGGCAACACGAAATCGAATGGTACAACAAGACGCTCACGCTCCCGGACGGGCAGGTAGTTGGCGTACTGGCCGTCGGGCAGGATGTCACGGAGCGTCGGGCCATGGAGGTCCAGTTGGCCCACGCCCACAAACTGGAATCCATCGGGCAGTTGGCCGCGGGTATCGCACACGAGATCAACACTCCAATCCAGTATGTCGGCGACAACGTACGGTTCCTCTCGGACTCCATGGACGACCTGCTGGCCCTCATCGGCTCTTACCGGGGCCTCGTATCCGAAGCCGCCCGGAATGCAGGCGCGGAAGACTGCGTGAGCAAGGCCGCTAAGCTGGAGCAGGACATGGACCTGCCATATCTCGAGGAAGAGCTGCCCAAGTCTATATCGCAGAGCCTGGAGGGGGTCGGCCGTGTTAGCAAGATTGTGCAGAGCATGAAAGAGTTCTCACATCCCGGCGGGGATGACAAACAGATGGCCGATCTCAACAAGGCCATCGAAAGCACGGTCACGGTTACCCGGAACGAATGGAAGTACGTGGCAGATCTGGTCACTGACTTCGATTCATCGCTGCCGCTCGTGCCCTGCATGGTGGGCGAGTTCAACCAGGTCATCCTGAACATGATTGTCAATTCCGCTCATGCCATCACCGAGGTTGTAGGGGAGAACGGCGGTGACAAGGGGACCATCTCCATCTCGACGCGG
>JANQGB010000680.1 GCA_028277545.1 Phycisphaerae bacterium
CTCGACGAGACCTATGAGACTCTACGCCGATCATTCGCGCGACTGGCGGCGGAACAGCTATGTCTATCCCGTGGTCTCGCGCCGCAGCCAGGGAGTGAGCATCGGGGTCAACCTCAACCCGGATACGGCCTGCAACTTCGACTGCATCTACTGCCAGGTAGACCGCAGCGGCTCACCGCGGGTGCGCAAGGTGGTGCCGCAAGTGGTGGCTGACGAGTTGGATCAGATGGCGTCCCTGGCGATCGACGGGAGGTTGTTCAAGGACGATCAGTTCTCCGAAACTCCGGCGCCGTTGCGGCGGATCAACGACATTGCCTTCAGCGGTGACGGCGAACCGACAACGTGCCCCGTGTTCGCCGAGTGCGTCCAGATCGCCGCCGACGTCAAGGCCAGACACGAACTCGAGAGCGTCAAGATAGTCCTGATTACCGATTCGTGCTATCTGACACGCCGCGAGGTGGTGCGCGGCCTGGAGATCATGGATGCCAATAACGGGGAGATCTGGGCCAAGCTGGACGCCGGCACCGAGGCCTACTTCGAGCGGGTGAACCGACCGAACTTCACGCTGCGGCATGTAATCGAGAACATAATCGCGGCCGCCAGGATTCGCCCGGTGTGCATTCAGAGCATGTGGATGCGCCTGGAGGGGCAGTCACCGCCCCCGGGAGAGATCGCCGCCTTCATCGATCGGCTCGGGGAGATCACCGCCGCCGGAGGGAAGATAAAGAAGGTACAGCTCTACACCGTAGCCCGTCGACCGGCCGAGTCGTGCGTGGAAGCCATCGACTCGGACGAGTTGGCCACCATTGAGGCACAGGTCGCCAGCCGGACGGGCTTGCGAACCGAGACGTACCCAGCAGCCGGTTAGGCGCCGCGTGTCGGCATTGTCCGATTCACCGCGGCGCCTGACGGCTGCACGCCACACCTGTCATCGCCAGCCCTGGCGCAATCGCCCTCAGAGCAGGTCGATGATGATGTCGTCGATCTGTGAAATCACCTCGATCATGCCGGGCCTCCCTAAGCGGGAATCTGGTCAATGAAGGTGAAAACGAGGACGGCCAACTGGTAGAAAAGTTCGTGCATGGTCCTTCTCCTTTTGCATGTGCGTCGCACGGGGCGACGCCGGTCCAAGCCTACAGACCCCCTGCCAAGAGAAGATTAGCCATCTAAGTTGTCGGACCGGTAAGCAGGACTCTTAAGCTTCTCTTGTGATATTTTGAGGTCAAATGTGCGCGTTTCCGGTGGCTGACCGGGCCTCGGCGGAAACAAGGCCCCGGACAGCATCAAAAACGCGTACCGGTCACGCTGAAGGCAGGCCGCGGCCGTCAGGTGGCGTCTTGTCTAACAAGGTTACGGACTGGCGCAGGACCTGAAGCAGCGGACGCCCGGCGCAGGCCAGCCGGCACGAGGGCCGGCGGCGGCGCTGACGGTTGCGCCCGGCTTGAGCCCCGCGCGCCGGCTGGGTAAGATGCTCTCTCTACAACGGGCAGGCGCCCCCAGTGGGCGATGGGCAATCTAAATGACAGCGAGGTGATTTAATGAAGCGCGCAAAGATTACCGTCATCGGAGCGGGGAACGTCGGGGCCAGTTGCGCGGTTTGGGCCGCACAGCAAGAGCTGGGCGACGTGGTCATGGTGGACATTCCCGAGATGGGCGACAAGACCAAAGGCAAGGCGCTGGACCTGGCCCAGTGCGGGCCGGTGGACAGGTTTGACGACATCCCCATCCGCACGGAGGTCGGCCGGCAGATCCGCCGGGCTTTTGTGGCGCCGGAAGGGCGTGTGCTGC
>JANQGB010000743.1 GCA_028277545.1 Phycisphaerae bacterium
CTCCGCCAGCCGATAGTCCAGCCATGCAGCCCGGAGACGTAATCGGCGGAGTGAGGCTTCCAAGCGCTGCGCCGAGAATTGCGGGCATTGGATGCCCCACGTGTGGGTCGGCTAACATCAAACAGAAGCGGCACACGAGTGGCCTCGGCTGGGGCCTCTTCTTTGGTGGAATCGTGGCCGCTTTCTTCACGTGTGGCGCGGGACTAGTGCTTTGCGTGATCGCCGTGTTCCTGAACGAGCGACGTGGACACTGCCGTGACTGTGGATGGGAGTGGAAATCATGACACATTCGGCGCCCGGACAGTCCGTTGTACACGGTCTACTCGTGCCTAAGGCGTATAGCGCGGGGTAGCTACTGTGTCGATGCGACTGAAGCGATTGCAGGCAGATTACGAGAGGCTCCAGGAACGATGCGCGGCCAGCCGCCGCATTTTAATCCGCAACACCAGGGGAAGTCCGCCAGAACGCTATGAAATCGAGTATGCGGTGAAAGGCCTGCGCGTCGATACCAAAGGCCAGATCTTCGAGGCAGTGGACCATGTTGCCGAGATTGTGCTTACGAGGGAGTATCCGAGGCAGGCGCCGCAGTGCAAAATGCTGACGCCGATCTTTCACCCGAACATCGATCAAGCTGCGATCTGCATCGGCGATCATTGGGCGGCTTCCGAAGCCCTTGGTGATCTCGTCGTTCGTATCGCGGAGATGATTGCCTATCAGAGTTACAACAACAAGAGTCCGTTGAACGGCGAGGCAGCGCGCTGGGCAGATCAAAACCAGGCGAAGCTTCCGATCGATTCGGTGGACCTCTGGCCCGCTGAAGACGTCGATGGCCCCGGAATCCCACTGAGCCCCGAGGGAACGCCAAAGAACGCAGCCGAAGGCCTATGCGCGAATTGCGGCAATCTGGGAGACCAGGCGCACCTTCGGCACGATTCTGGTGGTCGCTGGATCTGTTGCGATTGCGCCGACAAATGCCCGAGATGCTCTGCTCTGCTTGTGGTGGGAGAGCAAGTGTGTGCTGCGTGCCGCAATCGTGCTGCGAAGTTCGTGGAACTTGCCAGGGATGCGCTGGCGCACCAGGACGCGGCCAGAGCCCGGGGCATACTCGAAAGCGGCTTGCGAGAATACCCGGAGGTGCCGGACTTGGCTGAGGAGGCGAGGTCTGTTGGTGATAGAATCCGGCAAATCGAAGAAACTACGACGCATCTAAGGCAGAACCTCAAGGATCGTCACTACTTCGCGGCGCGGAAGCTGGCAGACGACCTCAGGGAAATGCCAGTGCATATAGCCGACCTTGAGCGCGTCGTGGAGGTGTGCGTTAGGCGTTGCGCAAAGGCAACGGCGCTGACAAAACGCGCTGAACTGGAAATGACTGGCGACCCGTCTCTGGCAGATGCGCTGCTGCGCCGCGCTCTAGACGTCTGTGCCGACTACAGTGACGCACGCTCAGTCCTCGACCGGCTGGAAGCTGGGAAGCGTCGCGCGCCGAAGATTGAAGCTAGATTGATCGAAGCTCTGAAACGCGGCAAATCCGGCAAAGCACGAGCCGAGTTGGTGGTCTTACGGAGAATAGTACAGCTCTCGCCCGAAGCAGAAGAACAACTCAATGATCAAATAGCCGTGCTGGAGAATGCTAATCGAACGGTACGGCGGTTCCTTATAGCGTCAATTGGGTGTGCAGCTGTGATCGTGGTTACGGCTGCGATTCTGATCGGTACGCGTGCTGGGTAGTAGGGGTATGTCGTAGCAAGCAGCGGCCATCGCGGCCGTTGAGAAGCTGATACCCGGCGCGGCAACTCCAGACGCCAACGTCGCTCGATTTACGGTTCACCTGATGTCGGCGTGCTTGGCGGCCGCGGCCAGTAGCTCGTCGTGCAGTTCCCGGCGCAGCCAGTCCGGCCGGAGCAGTTCGGCCTGGTCCCCGAAGCCCTTGAGCCACCGTTTGAACTCGACGACATTGGACAGCCGGAACCTGGCAATGATCGCCTGGGTTTCGTCCGTGTTTTCGTCGAACAGCGTGGCCTCCGCGGG
>JANQGB010000796.1 GCA_028277545.1 Phycisphaerae bacterium
TGACGTCGCACGGCCGGCGGGAAGAGCAGGAACGCAGCGTGTAGGGTGCATCTTGATGCACCAATGAGGCGAGTGCGGCACCACGGATCGAAGGGTGCATCTTGATGCACTAGCGGGCTAACCAGGCAGCACGGGTCACCTCGGCGGAGGATACTCCGCGTCCGGAACCCCGCGCCGCCCCGGAGGGGCGCAGGTGCATAGCCACGGGCGGAGCGCAGCGCAGCCCGTGGAAAGAGTGCCGGAATAATCTCACGGTGCCCCGGACGGGGCACAGGAGAGTCGGCGTAAGGACGGCTCAGCTTGTAGGGTGCATCTTGATGCACCAATGGATCGAGTGCGACACCACGGATCGACGGGTGCAGCTTGATGCACCACTTGGCTAATCGGCGTTGACACCCTCCTCCGCAACCTGACCGTCCTGACGTTGCACGGCCGGCGGGAAGAGCAGGAAAGCAGTGACCACCAGGGCGCCGCTCAGCAACATGAGCACCGTTCGAGTGGGGCCCCGGCAGAACAGGCCGTCGTAGTCCAGGACCGGAAGTCGCCCGAGTAAGCGGGCGATGGGCCGTGGTGGGTCGACGGCGGTGAGTGTCACCGGATTCGATCGCGCCGGCATCGTCGCCAACATGGCGCCGGGAACGTCGACCTGTTCCTCGCCCGGCCGTTCGTAGGAGAGTTCTCGTAGCGCCAGGCGGGTGGCGACGCCCGGATCACTTCGGAGGGCGTCCAGCGTGCGACGCTGTCGCTGGACGTCAGCTCGCATGGCCGAGTTGTGTTGTTCCTCGATCTGCTTCGCCAGGGCGGTCGCCTCGTACTCCCGCCAGATCGGTAGTGCAACGCAGGGGGCAAAGGTCGCTCCTGCCAGGGCGATCAGCAGCCAGAACATGACCCCGGCGGTGGCGGGGGACGGTTGCTCGCGGGACTGGGCGTCCCCTCCATCCGTGGATCGGTGGTCTTCCATGGCCGTGAGTTAACCGCCTGTAAGAACAGGGCTGCCTGCATTTGTGGCACCGGCATCCTGCCGGTGCAAGCACAGGCTGGAAGCCAGTGCCATACAGTTGCGGCGCCGGCATCCTGCCGGCGCGAGCACAGGCTGGAAGCCTGTGCCATACAATTGTGGCACCGGCATCTTGCCGGTGCAGGCACAGGCTGAAAGCCTGTGCGTTATCAGCGTTTCGCTACAGGCTGGAAGCCTGCGGTACGGGGTACTGCCGCGCCTATCATCCGATATCGGCTACTTGGCCCAGTATTGTCCGCCATAAACTGCTGCGTCGCCCAGATGTTCCTCGATCCGCAGCAGGCGGTTGTACTTGGCTACGCGATCCGACCGGCAGAGACTGCCGGTCTTGATCTGCCCGGCGTTGGTGGCCACCGCGATGTCGGCGATGGTGGTGTCTTCGGTTTCGCCGCTACGGTGGCTGATTACCGCACTCCATCCATTACGCATGGCCAGATCGATGGCCTCGAAGGTCTCGGTCAGGGTGCCGATCTGGTTGACCTTGATCAGGATGGAGTTGGCCGACTTCTCCTTGATGCCGCGGGCCAGGAACTCGGTATTGGTTACGAAGAGATCGTCGCCCACCAGTTGGACCGAATCGCCCACCGCGGCGTTGAGCTTGGCCCAGCCGGCCCAGTCCTTCTCACCCAGGCCATCCTCGATGCTGCGGATGGGGTACTTCTCGCACCAGCCCTGCCAGTACTGGGCGAGCTCATCCGAGGAGATGGTCTTGTCGGGGGCGGACTTGAAGAAGCGGTATTGCCCGGTCCCATCGTCGTACATCTCCGAGGCCGCCGGATCCAGGGCAATGAAAATCTCCTTGCCCAACTCGTAGCCGGCGTCCTTGACCGCCTCGGCCACCACCTCCAGAGCCTCCTCGTTGCTCTTGAGATTGGGGGCGAAACCGCCCTCGTCACCGACCGCGGTGTTGTAGCCCTTCTTGGACAGCACCTTCTTGAGGGCGTGGAAGCACTCGGTGCCCATCTGCAGGGCGTGGGCGAAACTCTCCGCCCCCCAGGGCTGGATCATGAACTCCTGAAAGTCCACGTTGTTGTCGGCATGCCGTCCGCCGTTGAGGATGTTCATCATGGGCACGGGCATGACGTGGGCCCGGGCGCCACCCAGGTAACGGAACAACGGCAGTTCGGATGACATCGCCGCTGCCTTGGCCGCCGCCAGCGAGACTGACAGGATGGCGTTAGCGCCGAGCTGCCCCTTGTTGCCGGGCTGCCCCTTGTTGCCGGGCTGCTGGCCGTCCTCGCTGGCCTTGGCCGCATCCAGCTCGATCATTACGCCATCCACCTCTTCTTGGTCGGTGGCGTCCAGGCCGATTACCGTCTCGGCAATATCGCCATTGACGTGTTCGACCGCCTTGAGGACCCCCTTTCCGCCGTAGCGGTTCGGGTCGCCGTCGCGCAGTTCGACCGCCTCGTTCTCGCCGGTGGACGCTCCGGAGGGGACTGCCGCCTCACCGAAGCTGCCGTCCTCCAAAACCACGGTTGCTTCTACGGTGGGATTGCCGCGTGAATCGAGGATCTCCCGGCCTTCAACGTGAACGATGGTCGTGGACATGGTCGTCTCCTTCCAGGGCACCACCGTCGCGGCCGTCCTGCCCGCGGCCCGGTGCGTTCGGGACTCGTCTTCCTTCGGCGGCGCGTGGCCGCCCGGCACGCGGCAGTCTAGTCCTCCGGTGGCGTTGGTCAAGCCGCGAGTCAGCCTGACCGATGGGACGATAACGATGCGCTCCGTGCCCGGCCGCCAAGCGGGGCGCCGGCGTCGCGGGCGCGAGCCGTGACACAGGGGAGGTCATCCGGGTAGAATCGGCCACGGAGTCGCCAATGGTGGCGGGCTTGGGTCCTGTAACCCCGCGGCTTGTGAAGTCCAGGCTGCCGCATCAGGAATGGAGTCTTGTGATGATCCTGCGTTCGATTTGCGGTCTGCTGCTGGCGCTCGCCCTGTCCGGCTGCATTGAGCTTCAGCGTGCCGCCAGCGGCGAATCGGTCGGCATCGTGGAGCCGGACTTCGGTCCACTCGGCTGGACCGCAGCCGGCGAAGAGCAGGCCGGCGATGACGCGGATGGCGAACCCGCTGACGACACTGACGAGCCGTCAGAAGTCGAGGAGCCGTCAGAGGATGACCAGGATAACGCGGCAGATGACTCGGATGATACGAACGCCGACGATGAGGGAATTCCCGAGCTGTCCGATGACTTGGAAGAAGTAGTCAGCGCCACCGGCCTGCGCTACATCGATATTGAGGCGGGGGAGGGCGCCGAAGCTCTGGATGGTGACACCGTCGAGGCGCACTACACGGGGTGGCTGGAGGACGGCACGCAGTTCGACAGCTCCCACGACCGGGGCGAGCCGTTCGGCTTCACGCTGGGTGTCGGCAGCGTGATCGCCGGATGGGACGAGGGCATCGCCGGCATGCAAGTGGGTGGCCAAAGGCGGCTGATCATTCCACCGGACTTGGCCTACGGCGAGCAGGGCACCGGCAACATTCCGCCAGACTCCACGCTCACATTCGACGTAGAACTGGTCACGCTGGGGCAGTAGGACTTCCGCAAGTTGGGCATATTCCGGCTGCCTGCCCAGCGTCGCAGCCTGCTGAAGAAGGCCTGGTTGCAACTGTGGCACTAGCAGCTTCCTGCCGCAGGCAATCACTGTCAGTTGAATGTGGCACCGGCATCTTCCTGCTGCAGGTAATCACTGCCTGTTGATTGTGACACCGCCATCTTCCTGCTGCAGCCAGTCATTCTCTGTTGAGTGTGGCACCGGCATCTTGCCGGTGCAAGCACAGGCCGGAAGGCTGTGCCAGATCAGCAGACGTAGGCGTAGGGTGCATCTTGATGCACCATTCTCGCCTCAGAGCGACAACGCTTGGCATTAAGCCAGGTAGGGTGCATCTTGATGCACCAATCGAGGTGGAGACATTCCCGCCCAACCTGGTGTATCGAGCGATGTTGACGCGGCGTGCCCGCTGATTCACCATTCGCGCTTCCGAGCGACTACGTTTGGCATTAAAGCGGCGTCAAGCAGGATGCTCGCGGATATTGCGCTAGGCCCGGCATTTATGCCGGGTTCACCGGGCTTCTCGGGGCGCGGGTTCACCCGTCTGCCTCACATGTCTGAAGACCCGCATCGAGAACCCCGGTGAACCGGGGTGGCACATGTTGGGCGCGGCTGCCTATACCCGGCATGAATGCCGGGCCTAGCGCGCTTAAGCAGGTGTAGGGTGCATCTTGATGCATCATTCTCGCCTCAGAGCGACAACTCTTGGCATTAAGCCAGGTAGGGTGCATCTTGATGCACCGTTCGAGAGGGAGACATTCCCACTCTCCTGGATCGGCCCCTGTCACCACGAGATGCGGCCCATCACACGCCGGGCCGACAAAGTCCCCCATAGCCCAGCCGGGCAGAGTCTCCAGGCACGCTCAGTGGACTGGGCCTGTCGCCACCCAGGCCGGCGCTTCATC
>JANQGB010000993.1 GCA_028277545.1 Phycisphaerae bacterium
GGAGGTGACACTGTGGCGGCGAGGAGGCGGGGGCGAGCGGCCCTCGCCTCCTCGGAGATGGCGGAATTCAAGAAACCATCTTCATTCGGCCAGAGCCTCGGCTATGAACTCGATGGCATGCCGGGCTTCGGCACCCGTGTGGTGTTCAATGTGGTGGCGGCAACTGAAGCCGGAGACCGCCACGCTGGCCTGCCCGCGCTGCCGGACGGCCGGAAAGAGCCTCTGTTCGCCGACGGCTTTGGCCACGTCGTAGTGTTCGACCTCGTGGCCGAAAGACCCCGCCATACCGCAGCAGCCGCTGTTGATCTCCGAGGCACCGCCGCAGGTGCTGGCCGACAGTACGTTCATGGCCTCTCCCGTACCGAGGAGTGACTTCTGATGGCAGTGCCCGTGGTAGATCAGTGGCTTCGTGCCCTCCTTGAAGCGCAGGGCACCGGGGTTGTCGGCCAGCGCCTGGGCGATGAAGGACTCCACCGGCTTGGCCAGTCGGGCGATGCGTCTTGCAGTCTCGGTGCGGACAAACTGCGGCCACTCGTCCATCATGGCCGACACACAGCTCGGCTCGGTGCCGACAATCGGCATGCCCAGGTCGGCGAAGGGGGCAAGGGATTCGACGTTGTCCTCCGCCAGCAGCTTGGCTTCGGTCAGTAGCCCCTTGCTGATCAGCGGCCGGCCGCAGCAGACCGTGTCCGGCACTATCACGTCATAGCCCAGCGCTTCGAGCACTTTAACGGTCGCTATGCCGACCTGCGGCGTATAGTGGTTCACCCAAGTATCAACGAAGTACACGACCCGGGGGCGTTGCTTAGAGGCATCGACCGGATGCTCCTTGCGATGCCTGGCAAACCACTTGCGAAACGTCCGACGCACGAATCGTGGCGGCGGCACCCTGCGATCCAGTCCGTAGAGATGCTCCATGAAGGCCCGCACGACCTTCGACTGCATGAACCAGTTACTCAACGGGGCAAACCGACTGCCCAGCACCGCCAGCTCGATCGACCTGGCGATCAGCCGGCTGCGCTTGGGGACGCCCTGCTGCCGGTGCCGGTAGGCCAGCCACTCGGCCTTGAGTTTGGCCACGTCCGTTCCGGTGGGACACTCCGTCTTGCAGGCCTTGCAGCTCAGGCAGAGGTCGAAGACCTTTTCCAGCGCCGGATCGGACAAGCCCTCAAGCACATCTCGGTTGGACAAGGCCACGCGCAGAGCATTGGCCCGGGCTCGGGTAGTGTGCGTCTCATCGCCCGTGGCCATGTACGATGGGCACATGGTGCCGACCAGGCGCTGTCGGCACTGGCCGACACCGCTGCACATGCCGGCCAGGCCCGCCATACCGCCGTGAACGCTGAAGTCGAGGATGGTGCGCGGCTGCTGAGATTCGTACCCCTCGCCGAAGCGCAGATTCTCGTCGATGGGCAGCGGGTCGACGATCTTGCCCGGGTTCAGAATCCCCTGCGGATCGAACGTGGTCTTGATCCTGCGAAAGGCCTCGATGATCTTTGGGCCGTACATCTTTTCCAGCCAGACCGAGCGGACGATGCCGTCCCCGTGTTCGGCTGTCATGGTTCCGCCGTACTCCAGGACCAGCGAACTGGTCCGGTCGCCCAGCCTGTGCAGCAAGGCAACGTCCTTCTTCTTCTTCAGGTTCAGCACCGGGCGCACATGCAGGCAGCCTGCGCTGGCATGAGCGTAGTAGCCGGCCTGGGGCACGCCCTCCTCCTCGAGGATTTCGCCCAGGCGCTTGATGTAGTCGTGGAGCTTGCTCGGATCGACGGCAGTGTCTTCTATCATGGCGTAGGGCTGATCGTCGCCCGGCTTGGACATCAACAACCCCAGCCCGGCCTTGCGAACCTCCCAGACGTCGTTCTGCTTGACCGGGTCGGTGATTACAGGCCAGGCATAACCGATCGACCGTGCCTTCAGGTCGCTGACCAGGCGGCTGGACGCCCTGGTCAGCGACCTGAAGGCACGGTC
>JANQGB010000999.1 GCA_028277545.1 Phycisphaerae bacterium
ATCACAGCGGCGAGCAAGCCACCGCTCTCGGCGCCAAGCTCGACAAGGCGGACAGCCTGCTGCGGGCCCTGGTCGCTGAAGACATGACTGCGTACGAGACGCTGTCGCGCGTCAGTCGTGAGGCCCGCGAGGACCCGGAGAGCGCCGGCCTGAAGGAGCATGCGCTGGTGACCGCCGCACTGGTTCCGCTGGAAATGGCCGCTGCGGCGGTGGGGGCGCTGGCGGTCATGGACGAGCTCAGGTCGGCCGCCAGCAAGTACCTGCTGAGCGATCTGGGAGTGGCGGCGGTTATGGGTCTGGCCTGCGCCCGGGCGGCGGCTTATAGCGTTCGAGTGAACGTCGTCTCAATCACGGACTCGGAGAAACGGCGAGAGCTGATGGCCGAAATCAACCGCCTGACGGCCGACGCCGAGCGGCACGCAGCCGCAGTTGAGGAGTTCGTCGGGCAGAGTCTCCAGATTGAAGGCGACTAGTGCCGATATCAGGTCCGTGAACGACGATCAGCCACCGTACCGTCTGGACATCGAAGGGCTCGACGAGGACACTTCTCTCGCCGGGACGGGGCCGCGTGCCTGGCTGGGGATTCATTTCGAATGTTGCGGTGTCTACGCCCGCGTCTACCGTGACCGGGAGGGCAGCATGTATCACGGTCGGTGCCCTCGGTGCCTGCGTACGGTGCGGTTTCGAGTTGGAAGCAGCGGGACGAGCAGCCGTTTCTTCCGGGCCAAGTAGCACCACGGGCCACGGTTCGCGCGCTCACACGGCGATCTGTCGTGTCGAATCTTTGTCGCGATTTGTAATTGGTGTGCCTTAAAGCGGCCGCTATAATCCGCCGCCTGTTGGCCCTGACCAGCCCGGCCCCGGTTTGGATGTTTGCCCTTGTTCAGCAGCGCGATCTTCGGTGATTCACTGGCCACCTGGGCCTTATTCGTCGAGATCGTGGTAGCCGGAACGGTGGTGGTACTGCTGGCCGCCAGGTTGACGCGCTTGGCGGACCGGCTGGCGGACGAATACAACCTGGGCAAGGCCTGGGTGGGAATGCTCCTGTTGGCCACGGTAACCTCGTTGCCGGAGGTGGTCACCGGCAGCACCGCTGTCTGGCTCGATAACGCCAACATGGCCCTGGCGGCTCTTTTCGGGAGCTGCAGTTTCAACATCATTCTCATCGCCTTGATCAACGCCGTCATCGGCGGGGGATCCGTCCTGCGCCGGGCGGACGGGGCCCACAGCCTGACCAGCGCCTTCGGCATTATCCTGCTGTCGCTGGCTCTGTTGGGCATCACCCTGGTGAAGCGCTACGACGGCCACCCGGTACCCGCCCAGGTGAGCGAACTGCTGGTCTGCGGCACAATCCTGGTCTGTTATATCTGGTTCGTGCGGCTTACCTACCGCTTCGAGCACGCCGACCGCCCTGCGCTTGAGGTGGATGCGACGCCGGTGCAGAGAACGCCGGGCCTGGGGCGGAAGATTGCGCTGATTTCCCTGCTGCTGGTGGTGGCTTCCTGGTGGCTGACTCAGACCGGCGACGTACTGGCGGATCACCCGATCGGGTTGTTGGGCCGCCCGCTGGGGGCAACGTTTGTC
This sequence comes from Phycisphaerae bacterium, assembly GCA_028277545.1. Classification (GTDB taxonomy): domain Bacteria; phylum Planctomycetota; class Phycisphaerae; order UBA1845; family UBA1845; genus JANQGB01. The sequence continues at coordinate 1,585 of JANQGB010000999.1, forward strand.
GGGGCCGCATTCCTGGCGTTCGCTACATCCCTGCCGGAGGTGGTTACTTGTCTGGCGGCAGTCAAGCTCGGCCACCTCGATTTGGCGCTGGGCAACATCTTCGGCTCGAACATGTTTAACATCCTGGTGATTCCGTTGCTCAAAGTGGTGTCGCTGGCCCATGGCGACACCCTGCTTCTGGCCGGCCAGGACTTCGACCCGCTACGGGCCACCATCGCCGGGCTGTTGCCGATTCTGCTCACCGGCACCACCGTGGCCGGCCTGGCTTACCGGACCAAGCGACGGGTCCTGCGCTTCGGGCCCGACTCAATCCTGCTGTTCGTGGGGTACCTGGTGGGAATGTACTTGTTGTTCAGTGGTGTCGAATAGCTCGCTGCATAAACGATCGCGGCGGCCCGCCAACATCCCGGCGGGCCGGGACGTCCGCAGACCGCCACAACGAACGGAGCGGGCGGGATTCGAACCCGCGGTACGGTAACCCGCACACACGCTTTCCAAGCGTGCTCCTTAAGCCA
>JANQGB010000965.1 GCA_028277545.1 Phycisphaerae bacterium
CTTGTGGCCGGACGAAGGGCCGGTAGATGTCGTTGACCGCAACGGCGCTGACAGCGTTGATCAGCGTGTCCACCGTGGACATCAGGGCCGCCGCCAGGGCGGCCACCACCAGGCCGAACACGCCCGGGCCGCACAACAGGTGCGAGACAGTCACGAAGATACGTTTCGGGTCGGCATCGGGTGCAACCAGGCCGACGTGCTTCATGGCCGCCCCGGCCCATCCCGGACCGCAAACCGCCACCGCGGTCAAGGGCATCAACAGAAGCACGATCCATAGTGCCGCCTTGCGTCCTTCGCTGGGGCTCTTGGCGGCCAGGAAGCGCATGAGGATACCCTGGTTCATGAAGTAGAAGGCGAAGCTGTTGGCCATTCCGTCCTGCCAGAAGATGCCCACGGCGTTGAAGTTGTCCGGTTCGGTCAGGCGGGCCAGGCCGGCCTTGTGGCCGGCGGGCAGCGCTGACCAGAAGGCGGACCAGCCTCCGACCTGGTGCACGCCAACAGCGAACACGCCCAGGCCGACTCCCAGCAGCAGCAGCGCCTGGGCCAGGTCGGTCATGATGACCGAGGTCTGGCCGCCGGCGGTCACGTAGATGCCGCACACCACGGCCGCGATGACCACGATCTTCATCGGCGTAAGACCGAGCAGCGGTTCCAGCGCCACGCCGAGCGTGTACAGGTTGTAGCCGATGTAACCGATCATGTAGAGCAGGATCAGCACGGTGCCCGCGACCCGCGTACGCCGGTCGTAACGCCGCTCGAAGTACTCGGGCACGCTGGTGACCCGGGAGAAGTAGATGATCGGCAGCCAGCCGAACATGAACAGCGGCAGTATGAACCAGTCGTTCAGGTAGGCGCTGGTTGAGGATAGTCCGTAGCGGTAGCCCGCTTCGGAGTACTTCATGAAGCTGTAGGACCCGACCAGCGAGGCTACAAAGCTGCCCGCTATCAGCCAGGCACTGAAGCGCTGCCCGGAGAAGAAGAAGTCCTTGGTGGTGCGGGTGTGTCTTCCGAACAGCGTGCCAAAGGCCAGGATCGCCACCACATATATCGCGATTACCGCCAGATCGAGGGGGCTGCCAAGTTGCGCGGTTGGCGCTGTGGTCGACATGGTTGATCAGGTGCCCGGCAACACGAAGACGGAAACAGCGTGGGCGACGGCGTACAAGGTCAGCCCGCCCACCAGCAGCGCCAGCGTCCGCCGCCCCCGCGCCTGGCTGAGGTCGATGGCCTTCGCTCGCACGAGCAGCAGCAGGCCGGCCGCAAAGAAGGCGCTGCCGATCGAGTACTGGTAGAAGAAAGACCAGGTCGCCACTGCGATCCTCCCGCGACAGGTTCCGCTTGACGGCGGTATAGAAGTAACACAGTTTTGGGCGCCGGGGAAGGGATTCGCCGTCCGTCCAGTCTCCGGATGGTGCCGCCCGGCGCGCAGCGCTTGCCAGCCGGGTCACGACCAAGTGGCAGGGCGGAGTCAACTAAGGGAAGTAGTGCGTAGAGACCAACAAAGGGGCGGCTAAACGGTGAAGCCAATCGATTGCGAACCGTATCAACCGACTTCGCCCAGGTCCGCTACGAATTCCTGATCGCCGTGAGGCCGGAACAGGCACTGGAAGTTCAGGAAGTCCCGCAGGTCAACATCCAGGTCGAGGTCGAAGTCGAATTCCCGGCAAGGTAATGACAATTCGGCCGGTCCAGGAGGTGTCGCGCACCGCCGGAACTGGTCGAAGTCATGCCGATCAACGTCGTGATCGCCATCGTAGTCTCCGCTGGCCACTCTCATGGGGAGGTCCGCGAAACTCCGCTGGACACTGGCGAAATCGGCCAGGTCCGCATCGCCGTCGCCGTCCAGATCGAACGCGGCGCAGACTTCGGGAGAACTGCTGCCCGGTCCCCCCAGGCAGGCCCTGAAGGCGGGCACGTCCCGGAGACTCGGTCTCAGCCTGGCCTCACCGTAGATATCGAAGGCCGCTGTAACCTCCTCGAACCAGTTGGGCACGGTGAGGAACGGATCACCAACCAGCGTCCAGACGTGGTCATTACTCGGGTTGGCCAGGAAGTAGGCCTCGCCAAGCGTCCAGCCCTCGCGGAGTGCGGCCACCAGCGTGTCAGGGAAAGGGCCGACGAGCGTAAACGGCTCGCCGGTTGCGCCGATGGCGGAGGCATAGCCTGCGGCCAGCGCGTTGGGGACGTACACCCCGTTCTCGTCGGTTGTGCTGCGGACCGTCAGGGCGCCATAGCTGTTAAGGTGCCAGGCAAGCACTCGCCCGCCCGGGTGCGTCGTGCCGAAGTCCGAAGGCTGCCATCCGTAGAGCTGGTAGGTGTCGAAGCGGAACGCGTCGTGCGGTGTTTCGCTGCTCTCGTCTATACCGTCCAGGTCGAACTCGCTCCACGGCAGATCCACCAGTTCATCAGCCTCTACCGCCTCGCGCAGCCAGTACCACTCGCCAGTGTAATGTGGAAAACACGGATCGTAGTAGTCGTACCACACGAACTCGCCAAAGAGAGAGTAGTCGGGATCCGCCAGTTGCTGCGCTCGCTGTGTCAGCGCCATCGCCTCTTCCAGCGAGGGCGCATCGATGCGGGCGACCATGTACAGGCCCGGCCAACTCGAAGTCATCTTCGCCTTGGTGATGCGACCGTCCGGTGGAAGGATCGCACCGAACAGGTGTGGATTGGCCAGGTTCCAGTCGTCCTGCTCATCGATGGGCAGATCATCGTCGTACATGTCCTGGAGCGCGTCGGCCAGGGAAGCTCCACCTGGCAGCGGGCTGCTAGGAGGTGCGGGGCGGTCGCCGTAGTGTCCGGGCAGACCGTAACCCAGCAGAATGCCCATCACCGTGCTCTCGAGCGCGGCGTCGCTGTCCAGCAGGTCGCGCACGGGTCCGATGATCTGCGATTGGGCGGCGTTTAAGTTGGGTAGGTGTTCGTTGGCGGAGGCGTCCAGCCCGACCATGTGGTCGTCGGGGATGCCGCGTTGTTGCTGATACCAGGCGGCCCAGGCCGTGCTGTCTGCGTCGGACGAGTTGTAGAGCACCAGCCAACTATCCGGCAAGTCGGCGGTGCGCTCTGCCGGGTCAACAGCAGACGCACTGAGCGCCACCCCGAGCAGTAAGAGCGCACCCTGCGCTACAAAGACCGCCCGCATGCCTTCACTCGCCTTTCCCGACCCCAGCATACGTACCCTTAAAGCCGATCCTACAGTTTATCGGGACCCTAGGCAAGCGCAAAACCATGACGAAGTCTATTAAAGCCGCAGCTTCAGTTGAGAAGCACTAGTGGCTCTCGATGCCCCTGCCTGACGGTGAGTATCGGCTGGCGGAAGCCCGTTACTTGCCGGGCAAAGACTCCAGACATAAGACGGGGGCATCACCTCGCGGTGATGCCCCCATCGATCATGGTTGGATCGTCTGTCGCGCGGGCACTGTCGTTGCCCTCTGACGATGACCTAACGGCGGCGGCGCATCAAGGCCAATCCGCCCAAGGCCAGCAACGCCAGTGAACTCGGCTCGGGGATCATGGTGAATTCAATCTTGAAGTCCTGGTACTGCACGTTGATCTCTGCCGAGCCGCTGGCACTCGAGATGGCGAGCACGTCATTCGTCATCTCGATGTGCATGCTGTCGTCCACCGCGGGGAACTCGTTGGTTACATCGACGACGGCTAGCCCGCTCCAGCTACCACTGGCCTCGTAGTCCACGGGCATGGCCGGCGTGGTGACCAGGTCGCCAGCGTAGGTCCGCTGCAGACCGTCGATCTCGGTCAGGGACAGACCGGCGTCAACACCCGCCGAGTCGGTGCCTTCGCCGGAAGTTACCGCGTAACTGCCAAAGGCGTAGACGCGGACCAGGCTGAACTGCCAGTCCGGATTAGCGAAGACGTCGAACGAGACCGTGTCGTCCTGCGTGTCCGACGCCCCGTTTTCAGCGTAAACGTGGAAGTTGGCTTGGGTGAAGAAGAACTGGTCACCAGCCACGAAGGGCTCCCCGAAGTGCCCGTTGAGGTCCCCACCGTTGGCGTAGGTGAAGTGGTCACCGCTGCCTGCTGGGTTCACCCACGGACCCGCCAACGCAGCCGATGCCCCGACCGTCAGGACCACCGCGGCTGCAACTACCAGAATCCTCTGCATCGCAATCTCCTCCTTACCGATTGGTTAAGCCCAGCGTCGCTTTGCTCGTATTCTTTGCCGACCGCCGCTGCCTAGCGGCGACGCGAACGTCTTGAAAGTGCCAAGCCCGCGCCAGCGAGCACTAGTACCATCGAGGCAGGTTCCGGAACGACGATGTCCATGCCGTTCTTGGCAATCCAGGAGCCGGTTGGGGCGGCTCCGTCGACCTGGATCGTATTGGTCACCGTGATTTGGAAGTCCTCAACCGCCTGATCCCAGGCAAAGCCGGGAACGATGTCACCCGGGACCGAATCGCCGACGTTCAGGGCCCGCGCAGCGTACCAGGTGCCATCGGGGTTGAAAGTCACCGGCATGGTAAGCGAGAAGGTGCTGCCCGGCATTCCCGGAGCGTACCGGAACACGGCGAAGTCAGCCTGGACAGTGAAGTCGCTCGCCGAACTGACGTCGCTGGACCACTCACCCCATTCCTCCACCAGGATGGTGTCAACGGCGTCGGCTGCCGCGGGTACCGCGGCGTGGACATCAACATTGACACGGGCGAAGTCGGTCGCCTGCAGCGAGCCAGAGACCTCGGCCCGGAAATCATCGGGCTGCAGGAAGTAGAAACCGTTAGGCGAGACCGTAGGACTTCCGAACTTGCCGGTGTTGTATGTTCCGCCGTCCCAACCGAACCGCGAGTTGGCCCCGCTGTCGTTGAAAGCCCAAGGCGACTCGGCAAACGCAGGTACAGCCGCTAAAGCCGCGACCGCAGCCAGACAAACCAGCTCCGGGCGCTTCGCAATCGCAAACCGCATTTTCACCGCTCCTTTCAGCTCCAGCCCTTCCCCGAAGGGCGCTCTTTCCACTCTCGACGTGGCGCGCAAAAAGAGGAAGACCGCGAACGCTCTCTCTCGGTCTCCCTTTTGCGTTTTTGACTACCTATTAAATTGTCACCGCGCATCGTAGCAATTCCGCCTCGACAGGTCAACGATTTTACCGGTCGTCTGACAAAAATCGCCGATCCGCCGGCGCCATCCGGCTTGGTCGTATCCAGCGGGGGGTCGCGTTTTTAACTTATTTGTTGTCAGTTATTTATGGATCGCCTTGGCCGTGGGTCCGGCGGCCGCGCCGAGTCACGGGTTACAGATAAAATGTCTAATAAAAAGTGGCAACGGCAGGAGCCGGCGGTCAGTGACGTGAGCTGCCAGGTTCCGATAACCACCGCGACTTCGGGGGATGTCACGCCGGGCATAGTCCGGAATCGGCGAAACAGCGGCGTGATTGCAGGTGGCGGCTGCACGCAGAAGAACATCCGATAATCCGAAATCGGCCGCGTGGGTCAAACCGTAGCCCCGCGCAACGCCGTGCCCCGCGGTGGCGCTCCACGCTTCTGCTGGCGAGCAGATGCAAAAGCAGTGCCACCGCCTGGCGGACCGGTTTCAGCCCGGGTTGCGCAGTTTGCGGAGTGGATCGGGCCTGGCGATGGCGTGCGGGCGGTTTTGAGGCAAAAGTCTGCACTACATTTGGCTGGCTGCTTGCCGGGCAGCTTGGCGTGGTTACGTTGCGGTCGGCGCAGATCCGTTCAGTCCAGCTCACTCCAAGCGCGGTGAATTGGCACGCCTGCTCCGGATTGGGCTGGGCGAGCCGCTGCCGGCGAAGAGTGCGAACTACCGCCGTCTCCAATGGGATGTCGCCGGCGGTCAGCGTCATCCCTTGGCTGGCAGTGATGGTAGAGGTTCGAGCGAATGGAAAGCCGGGCACATGTGTCGTCGAAGTCGCAAACGCCGACCAGGGGGGTATGGCGACCGAGGCCTGAGGGCGATACGCTGGTTGGGAACGCGTTCGTTGAAGAGATTCGATTGGCCGTCGGCTTGCCGTTCCGGACAGAGTCGCTCTCAGTAGAGAGGCGCGTTTGTATCGCTTAGCCGAAACGCGTGGCATCCACGAAAGATCACAAGCGTTTCGAGGCCTGGGCAACGCGGGAGAAAGCGACCGATGCCAAGCGTGACGCACCTTGCTCGCCGAAAAATCGAAGCCGAGATGATCTGTCGCATCTATCGAGAGATGTGCGAGGTCATGGATCAATCCGCGGCGTTGAGCATCCTCACCAACACAATTGAGAATGCCGCGGTCGAGGAAGGTCGACGTTTCGCAGCCCAAGCTCACGGGAAGCCCGGTCTGGCCCACTTCAAAACCATCCTCGTGGACTGGGATGAGGCGCTGCAAATGGAGATGCTTGAAGAAGGGGACGACATACTCCGGTTCAACGTTGTACGCTGTGACTACATCAGGGCCTACGAGAGCCTGGGGCTTCCACCGGAACTGGTCACCCTCCTGTCGTGTCGTCGTGACGCCGCCTTCGCCAAAGGGTACAGCGAGAGAATCGACTTCACGCGTCGCGGCACCTTGGCAGAAGGCAGTCTCTGTTGCGATTTCTGCTATCGCTGGCGCGAAGAACGGGAATAATGCCTGCCCCGAGGCCGCGGCATCCCCGGCGTCACAATCCTCCTGGCTGGCCCGAACCGTGACCCAACAAGGCATCACCGGTCCCTGAGACAGAATCCCGGCGATCCCGAGACTGGCTGAACGCCAACATCACCTTTGCGACGTCAGGGATGGAGATGGAGCGAGATCGCAGCACCGCCGCGCTGCCGCGTTCCTGGTTTGGATCGTGGTGACTCGGCCAGGGTCAACCGGCTGTGCGCCGTTCCATCTTCGGCTCGCCTGGTTTGCGAAGTGACATCCGTGCCTTCACTCTCCAGCGACCAACCGGGGTTGCACTGCATGGAAATAATAGACCAGGACGCCCCGTGGCGCGAGCGCCATCGCCGATTCACTCTCTCAACCGGGCTGAGAACCGCTTCGGCTCGTCTCACACTGCGCCACGCGGACTAGGCGGACGGCGCCGGAGTGTGTGGCAGAAGCTGTAATTCTGTCTTTCCGTTGGTCTCGTTGACTCGCAGGACTGTGTGTCCACTGAGCACATCGTCGATCAACTGCCCGCAAGCGTCAGCCCGCCAGCCGGTGCTGAGTACTGACGGGTCCGGGCCGGACCTCGTGTGGGCGTGAATCCGCTCGCGGATTTGCTGCTTGGTGGCCAGCAACGGGAAGGCCAGGCGATTGGTGTGGCAGAATCCGCGCAGGACGGCGGTCATCAGTGCCGTTAGAATGATCTCCTCGGGGGTGTCTTCGATGTTGGACGGTGGCAGGGGGCACTGCTCCTCGGGGACCTGCATACCTCGCTTGACCGCGTCAGCCAGGCGCTGAAAGGCCGCTCGCCGAAGGTGAAGTCCACGCAGTGACCGGATCTGCTGGGGATTGGTCCACCGGTGTCGAGCGATCTCCACGAGGAGGTGATCCTTGAGGACCGCTCGAACCGGCCGGTTGTAATCGGAGGCCAGCGACGCTCTCTCCTCCAGGAGTTCCGAGGCCACCGCCAGGCTCCGGGGCTTCAGCGAACCGGCACCCTTGAGGCGTTGTATCTGAGTCTGCTTGGGAGGCTCATAGGTGGTCAGCTCTTCAAATCGGGCGAACTCCTGTCGGGCCCAGTCGAGTCGCTGGAGTTTGTCGAGCTTGGAGTGCAGCCCGTGGTATACGGCCGGAATGAAGGCCACATCTTCAACCGCGTAGGTCTGTTGGGCTTCGGAAAGCGGACGCCGCCGCCAGTCAGTCAGAGTCTGCGACTTGTGAAGCCTCACGCGCAACATGCCCTGCACCAGACGCCGCAGGCTGAGCGGGTAGTCGCGCCCCACCAGGCCTGCGGCGACCTGCACGTCGAACACGTTGGCTGGTAACTGGCCTGTTAGCTGGTGGCAGAGCGCCAGATCCTCGGTGCCCGCGTGCAGAATCACCTCGACGGCGGGATCAGCCACGAGTTCCCAGAACGGTGCCGTGTCCAACTCTGCCAGCGGATCGATGAGCGCTACCTCCGATTCGGTGGCCGCCTGGATCAGGCAGACATCCGACTCGAAGCCGTCCTCCATTATGAACTCGGTATCGAAGGCGAAGCGGCCGTTGGACGCTAACCGCTCGCAGAGAGATCGCAGATCGCTGTTTGTGGCAGTGATGTTCGGCTTAAGATTCGAGGCTACATGTTTCACAGGCTCGCTGCCCTCTTGCGCCGGTCGCACCGGCAGTGCTCCCTTCCCTTACCGCCATCATGCACATTGGACCGGTCTTTACCAGTCTCGATGCGGTTTTCGTGCCTCTGGCGCTATTAGCATTATGTTTAGCTGGTAGCCCCGACCTCTGCCGGGCGGAACGCCGCTATCTTGACTGCGTTGCGCCCGGCGTCCTTGGCCCGGTATAGCAGCCGATCGGCCGCCCGGATCAGATCGCTCCGGCTTCGCGAACCGTCCGGCGTGGCATAGACAACCACACCGACGCTGACGGTCACCTGGAGGGTCAGGCCGTTGAAGGACGCTTCCGCCGCCTCGACCTCCTGGCGGAGCCGCTCGCCCAGGGCAGCGGCGCCGGCGGGAGTGCATTCCGGGGCTATCACGCCGAATTCCTCACCGCCGTATCGGGCCACGAAGTCCACCTTTCGCGCCGTGGCGCGCAGCGTCCGGGCTACAACCTGTAGCACCTCGTCACCCGCCTGGTGGCCATACGTGTCGTTAAAGTTCTTGAAGCGGTCAATATCCAGCAAGGCCAAAGCAAGCGGCCGGCCCAACCGCTCGGCCCGGTCGTGCTCGAGTTCCAATCGCTCGTCGAAAGCGGCGCGGTTCCCGGCGCCGGTTAACTGGTCGGTGGTGGCGCGTTTGAGGAGTTCGTCGTTGCGGGCCTCCACCTGCAGGGT
>JANQGB010001126.1 GCA_028277545.1 Phycisphaerae bacterium
GTCCGATACCGTTGCCAGCCTGCCTGCGGCGTCGTGAGTGTAGGCGTGAGAAAGGAGCGTAGTCCCCTCCACGGAAAGGCTGATGCCGGTCCGGTTCAGATTGGCATCGTATGTGTAGCTCAGCAGGGAGTTGGGCATGTAGGGAATGGTTTGAGAAGTGGCTTGGCCGTCGGTGTTGTACGCGAATGCTGTTGTTTCCGTCCCTTCCGTTACGGTTGCCACCCGGCCCCGATCGTCGTAGGTCATCGATACCGAGGGCGCGCCATCTGAAAACGTGACCTCCTCAATGTCTCCCGCAGAGCTGCGATTGATGGATGTCGTTAGGCTTGTCGCCGCGCCGTTCTTCTTATGTATCTTCGCGAGCCGGCCGGCAGCGGTGTATTCGTATTCCTCCACCGTGACGAGACCAAGCTTCCTTCTCACGCGCCTGCCGTTGTGGCTGTCGTACTCCCAGGTGGTCAGTGACTCGCCCGTGCCACTTGCGTAGTCTGCATAGGTCTTCATTACGGTCATGAGTCCTCTGGGGTCGTATTCGTAGCGCCGCGGCACGATGCCCGCGCCCCACACGCGGCTCAGACCTCCCTCGTCTTCGTAGGAGTAGTTCTCCTCGGAACCGTCTGCCCGGGTCACCTTCTCAACCTGTCCCATATCCGTATACTCGTAGGCAGTGGGACTGCTCGCGCCCGGAAGGTTCTGCTCGATTACCTGACCAGCGGCATCAAGTACACACGACACTGTGCCAGTACGCGAATCGGTTACTGACGTTCGCCGCCTCAGACCATCATAACCATACGCAGTTTTGACCACGTCAGTGCTGGCGGCATCCTTCTCCAGCGTCTCAGCCAGCAGGCCGCTCAGGTACTTCGACTCGGCCTGCCTACCATCCGGCCAGGTTGTGGTGACCGTCTTCTGTCCAGGCAACGTCCCCCAGGCTGTCTCAACATGAGTAACCCGTCCGTTGGCGTTGGTCCAGCTCTGCAGGCTGGCCGGCGCGGAGTACGTCGTGGTCGTCGTGTTCCCTTGAGTGCTGTGAACCGTCGTCTGACTTGCGATAGCTGGAACACCATTGTAGGTCGTTGCCCAGTCCCAGAACTCTGTCACACGATCCGATCCGTCCAGATCAATTTCCCCGTTCCCGTTGAGATCAACAGCTGTCCGGAAGATGGCCCCATAGTAGTTGTAGGAGGTGAGAGTCTTGACGCCGTCCGCGTCAGCGAAGCACCGCCGTTGGCCGTTCTCGTCGAACTCGGTGATCCCAGTAACTACAGGACTCGCACTGCCCGAAGCTTGCGTCGTACGCCAGACCTTCCCTACCATGTTGATGTATGAGCGCGAAGTGTCGAGAAAGCCGAAGCTGCTGCGTCTGCTCTCTTCTTCGTAGTAGCCGTAGGCTGGGTCAATGCCGTAGTCGTAGATAACATGGTGCTCTGCCGTGCCCTCGATCTTCCTCAGGTTTCCATCCAGGAAGCGCCTCTCGATTCGGGTTGTGCCATCTGGGAAGGTTGTAGTGGTGTCCATGCCGCTGTAGCTGAAGAGAGTGGTTCGACCGAGCTCATCAGTGGATGACGTGACCCGACCTTGCGCATCAAACACTTGCGAGGCAGTGACGGTCAGAGCGTCAGAAGGGGACTGGTGTCTTGTCTTCGTGACGTTCCCGAAGACGTCGTAGTGGTAGCTTGTCTTCACCCCATACCTAGTACGGGATTTGACCCGGCCGATTTCGGTATAGGAGTAGGTGCTGACGGATCTGTCTCGCTCGGTAACTGAAAGCGGCCCGCCATGCCACTGGATGCTGTGGTTTTCCGAGAACGTACCGTCAAGGAAATCTGTGCGAGTTGCTCGGCCGAATGAATCAGTCTGGCTGATCGCCGAGGAGGTGGTGACGTTGAACCTGCTCGCCACAGATGATTCCGTGACCCCAAATGCGTTGACTAGTTCTTCCACTTTGTCTCGCTGGCGGGTGGATCGACGGCGCCACAGTACCCATCTTCCTTGAATGGTCGTGGGGGCCGCGGAGTGGTATGCCGACTTTGCCGGTCCGATGACAGTGGGAGGCTGGATATAGGTTAGGTTGGGTCTGATGGTAGTGATGAGAGAATCGGTACTTCCCCACTGTGCCTCCGCCGTACGGCATTCTGCGACAGTTGTTTCGCCTTGAGTGTGGGCGTAGTAGGTTCGTCTGGTCTCCTCACCGAGTATCTTCTCGATCACACGCCGGGGACGCTCGATGAGGCTCTGTGGCAAGGCCGCGTCCCCGCCCGATAGCGAGTTGTCATAAGAGAACTCCTTCATTCGCAACAAGGTGTCTGGAGCAGCCGCAACTGCGTTCTTGAAGGGAGTCAGGTGTTTTGACAGCCAACCCGTGTTGGGGGCGTACTCGAAGCGTTCCCAGAAACCGTCTGGCCGGGTGATCTTGGCTACCTTGGCCCACTTCGGGGCACCATTGCTGTACCGCCCGGTGCCCGGATGGTATTCGTAGGTTGTGGTGGCTGTGTCGCCATTAGCCTCTATCTTCGAACTGGATACAAGGCCATGGCTGTTGAGTACCGTGGTCTCGGCGATAGTGCCAACAGAAGGAATACTCGTGGTGATTGTGCTACCGGACTTCGTGATGGTCACGCCGCTGCCGTAACTAATCATGTTACCGGATAGGTCTACGCTGAGTTTGGGCCACGACTTGCTGAGGCCAGTGATCCGGTTATCGGCACCATAGGAGAGTGTGGTGACGATTGTCTCCGCGCCATCTTTGGTTGCATACTCAATCTTGTGGAGTCGCCCGCTCTGCCAGACAAGGCTGCCATCATAGCGAGTAGAGGAGAAGGTGTTGCTGTCTAGGTTCAACGTGATCCCATGGCCGGCGGAGAGGATACCGGCTCGACCGTCGACATGAGTAACGGCGTACAGGTTCCCGCTTCTGTAGTCTCGGAACTGATGAATAATCCCGGAGTCAAAACGTAGGTCGAAGGAGAGATCTGTGTGGGTGTCGGGGGTTGTGTCTTGCAGCACATACGTACGGTTGGCGTTGATCCCGATTGGGTAACCGTAGTCCTTGAAACTCGTACCGTTCCATTCGAAGTTGAATGTCACAGCGTTGCCACGGGGGCGGATGATCTCTATCCGCTTCACGTGTTCGGAATCGCTGATAATGACGGCTTGAACGCGTGCTCGTGTGTGGAGGCTATAGGCCTGCCAGAGCCTGTCGTTGTCCGCATCGGGGTGAGCCCAGAGATTGTTAGCAAGCCCATCGAAACCTCCCTGCACGATGTAGGCATGCACGGGGAGCGCATGCCACTGATAGGTAGCGAGGGGGATGTAGACTTGTGCCTGGTTGTCTTCAGCGCGGAAATCGATTGCGCCGGTATCCGGACCGAAACTGTCAATGTCCGTGCCTATGTCGACAAGATCGTCTCGGTTGGTATCTGGAATCGTGTTGAGAT
>JANQGB010001190.1 GCA_028277545.1 Phycisphaerae bacterium
GTAATATACTATAACTGGCGACACCTGTCAAGCGCCGCCGCCCTGTTTGACGCCCGAGTCGGGGCCTGCCTGGGACCCGGCCGCGCGTCCGGGAGGCCGAACACGCCGGAATCCGGCCGGGCAGGCATCGACTGCCACGATCTGATAAGCCGGGTAAGAACCGCCGGCGCCCTCATGGTCCTGTAATGTCGCTTGGCTTGCCGGCTGCACGGACTCTCCCGTGCAGTCAGAGAAGATCCGTTGATGCGTGGATGGGGGCTTCCGATAGAGACGGTGAGGTCAGCAACCAGGTTGCGCGGGGCGTCGCCCGGAACAGGCGACGGGGGCCGGACCGAGTCGAGCTTCGTTGCAGGGGGTTCAAATGAGCGCGCGTATCCTGTTTCTCAAACATCCCGGGCAGAACTCGCGGGACATATTCTCGGATGTCATCGAGGGTTACAGCCAGGCCGGCCACGAAGTCTTCATTCTGGAGTTAGGTCCGCTGTGGGCGCGGCACTCGGCCTGCGAGTCGGCCGGCACGCAGGAGGAACTGGTCGCTCTCTTCGCCGACACGGTTCTGGCCTTCGCTCAAGCCAACCGCATCGACTTTGCGGTCAGCCTTTGGGCCAACGGACACTTCTGGCTGGGCCAGCATGATGGTAAGTCGTTCTTCGAGCACGTTGGGCTGCCCGTGCTGCTGCACTGGCTCGACGCACCGCAGTGGGCCCATTCCGGAAAGATCCTCGGGCTGCCCAGCGAGCTGTTCAACGGGCCGAATACACGGCACCTGGTCAACAATCTGGGCACCGCGCAAGAGATGGAGAGTGTACTCAAGTTCGAGAACGTTATGGCACTCAGCAACGCGGCCAGTCCGAGGAGCTTTCGGCCGCGTCTCGACCAGAAGCAGGAATTCGACATTGTCTTCGGAGTTGGCGCCGACGTCATCAGGCCCACCGAGCTGATGCTCGATCAACTGCAGTCCGACGAGCCTGACGTGCGGGCCATTCGCGCCGACGTGGCCCGGTCGTTGTCGTCTCAACTCTGCCATCTCGTCACCCCGGCCTGGAAGGGCCGACCCGGCGGCGCCGAGCGCTTCGTAGAGCTGATGATCGAGGCCCGGCTGGAGCAGCGAGACGAGCCGGTGTTGAACCAGGTCGGCGAACTCGCACACCGCGAGCTGGACTTGGCGCCGGGTATTCTGTCGCTGCTGGAGGATGCCCACCGCTACGTGCAGTTCTCTATGACCCTTCGTGAGATGGAGAGCTGGGAACGGGCATTCACCTTCACCTATCTGTCGCGTCACTTCCAGTGCGCAACGTTCGGCGGCAAGGAACCGTTCAAGCATTGGCCCGGCCAATGGGAACACCTGGGCTGGCTGTCATACCAGGAGCAGGCCCGGGCCTATAGCAGCGGGCGGTTCGGGCTTAACGTCATGCGCTGGCAGGACGATCTGGGCCTGAACCTCAAACCGTTTGAAATCACGCTGTCGGGAGTCTGCCTGCTGCAATCGTACAGGCTCGGCATCGAGGAGCACTTCGACGACCAGGAGATAGTCTCGTTTCGCACGCCTCAGCAATGCCGGGCCAGGGTCGAGGAGCTGCTGGCAGACCCGCGCCGCCGTGAACGGATCGCCACCGCAGGCCGGGCGAGATCCCTCCGCCAGCACTGCTGGCGGCACCGAGCCGCCGAGGTGGCCCGAGTCCTGGCCGGCACCCCATCTCCGACGCTCGCACCGCTGGCCACCAACAGCGAGCTTGCTGGTGACGAGCTTCCAGCCACGAGACCCCAGGCCGCTACACACAGAGAATCCACCGTCCCCGCAGTGTAAGACCGACGGGGATCTGCGGGCGATCTCACCGCCCAGAAGACCCAACTCCGGGCAGAGCAGGTACGTAAGTTGCGCGGGGAGAATGTGACTGGCACGCTGTCCAGACCGGCAGACCGACGGTGACACTAGGCTAGGTTGTCAGTTGGTGACGGCGGCACGCCAGCGGCAGCTCCGGAACTCATGCCGGGCCTCGCGAGCTGGCCATACTACGCCACCCGTCATTCGCCAGTAAACACTTCCTGGAACGCGGCGAAGTCGAGCAGGTCCACGTCACCGTCTTCATCGCCGTCGAAGACGCAACAGTCATACGGCGGGTCGATGGCGGCCAGGCAGGCCGCGAAACCGGCGAAGTCCGTCAGATCCACGTCTCCGTCAAGGTCGCTGTCCGCCAGGCAACAATCCGCAACCGGGGTGTACGCGCAATCACCCAGCTCACACGTATCCACCGTGCAATCGTCTCCATCGTAGCATTCCACGTCGTCGATGCAGGACGTCGTCTCCGGGAACCCCAGCCAGCCAATTCGCTCTCCGTCCGGTCCGGCGTCGATGGCGGGCGACCCGGGCAGCAGGTTGTAGTTGCCGCTGGGTGGATCGACGAAGAGTGGATCATCATGGAAATTGCCCGTCCCGCAGCCCAGCAGGTCAGGGTCGTTGACCAGTGTGTAGTTGACCGTTCCGGTGCAGGTGCCCGCCCCCATGGTGCCGCCGCTGGCGAAAATGCACTTATCGATGTCGCTGTCGTCGCTACGTCCGTTGACATTGCTGGCATGGCCGAACGTGCAGTTCGTAAGGAATGCGGTGCCGGTGCGGCATCTGACACCACCCGGATTCTTATACACCAGGCAGTTGGTCATCGTGATGGTGGCGCCCGCGCTGCCGTCGAGACTCACCGTCTTGTCCCGGGCGTCGTACATGATGCAACTCTCAATCACGGGCGTAGCGCCGGCACTGTGATCGACCAGATCATCTCCACAGTCAGTCAGAATACACCTGCGGATGTTCACGGTACTCCCGGATCGGTCCACGTGAAGGACGTCCCCGTCAAGCTCGGCGGGCTCCGGCGCATGACCGGTGCGGGTGAACCAGCAGTCTTCGATAGTGAGAGTGTAGCCGTTGCCCACGAATTCGCCGCCGTATCCCGTACGGGAGTGCAGGCTACGAAGTATGTTGTACGTTCCGCTCCCGCCACTGTGGTACACCTTGCCCGGACAGTCCGCGAAGACGCAGTCGCTGATGTTCACGGAGTACGAACTGGAGTAAGTCATGACTGCCGGACGAGGATGGCCTCCCATGGGACCGTTGCCGGCTCCGGTAAGAAACACATAGGCATAGGTGGAGGTTCCCGAGCCGGAGTGAAGCAGCCCGCGCCACGATGCCGGGTTAAGCTGGGCGTCCTGCGGCAGGCTCATCGCCGCCGGCCCTTCGGTCGGGAAGAAGAAGATCGGGTCCGCCTGGGTTCCCTGAGCGTTGACAGTGGCATCACCAATCAGCACGGCGGTGCCCGACCCGCTGGCGCCGCGGTCGACCATGATCAGCGTTCCAGGGTCGATGGTGAGCGTCTCGCCCGCAGGCACGCCCACGTTGCCCACCAGGTGAATTACACCGTCCTCCGGCCCCCAGTTAAGGTCGTCCCCAACAAGCGTCCCGGAGAGGTCCTTGAACAGGTCGGGCGCGCCGGCGTCCAGAATCGTGACCACCTTCGAAGCGCTGAGATCTGCGATAGTAACAGTGATCTCCATGTCGCCGGGTGCCTCGGCCGCCCCGTTGACCAGCGTGAATGAGACACTGCCCACACCGTTGTAGAATCGGATTTCGTCATCAGTGTTCGGCCCGCCGGCCCCCGCGCCGGCTATTCGCCGCTCGAATACGGTGACCTCGATCGCTACCGGGCTCTGGTCCGAGACGCGGACCGCCGATACCGAGCCCAGCGCGGCGAAGGTGCGCCAGTTGATCCGCCCGTAAACGTCCAGGACTTCCGCCTTGAGCGTCAGCGTCTTGTCGTTGACCATGCGTGGGGGAACAGTCAGCCGAAGAGTGCCGTCGCGCTGGGCAGAGGTCGCCGAGTCGCGGCCTCGATCAGTGTACCGGTCCGCGCTGGCCGCCACCGATTCAACGGGCAGCGATGGGCTCTGCAGCGCCGCGACGGTGGCGCCACCTTCCGAGAAGCTGGCAGAGAACTGCGGCGGTGCGGCGGGGGCGATTCCGGCGGAGAGAGCCAGCCAGCCAGCCCCCAGTAACACCTGCGTCATCCGTATAAAATCCATCATTCCTCCTCCTGTCGAGATACCTGTCACACGGCGTGCGAACGCCGGCACAGGCATCAGCTATTGTAGTCAGTCAGGCCCACCTGACACAATTGAAAACGCCCCGAACCTGCGTCCGTTTCCAGGCGCGTGCCCTGGGTATTCCGCGCCGCGTCCCTACGAGCCGGTGAAGACACGCTGGAATCCGGCGACGTCGGCAAGATCGACATCGCTATCATCGTCATAGTCGAAATAATCCCGGCATTCCTGGAATCCCGGATCACCGCCGGGACCCGAGAGCCACAGGCAGACCTCGAGGTACCGATAGTCATCCAAGGTGATCAGGCAGTCGTCATCGAAGTCTCCGAGTTGGATTATCTGGCCCTGATACTCGTACGAGCCCAGGTCCACCAGGCATCCGACCAGTCTGGGATTACCGTCACGGTCGTGGGGGATGGGCTCGCTCGTGTCACCGTTGCTGTTCAGGTCGAAGATATCCGAGGGCAGGGCATCGTTGTTGCCGGCTTCGATGCAGGATGAGGTCGGCTGCAAGCGGAAGTCACCATCGGTCCAGACGTCGTCCCAGGGATCTGTCGTTCCGCCGTCGTCCAGATGGCCGGGATCGACGAAGAGCGGGTCAGTGCCGATAACCCCTTCGCCGGTGTAAGAGTCCAGGCCCTCGATACACGTATAGGTCACGTTGATTCCGCCGGACCCGGATGCAGCGAGTTGGTTGAATTCCGTTGTGGACGCCTCCCCGGTGTTGCCCCACAGGATTGAGTTCACCAGGTTGAGGTCGCCACTGAAGGCGACACCGACGCCCCCGCCGGCATTGGCGCAAATCGTGGAATCGGCGACGCTGGCCGTTCCGCCCTCGATGCCGAGCCCTCCGCAGGTGAATCCGGAGTTGCCGCACAAGACGCTGTTGACCAGGCTCAGATCGCCGGAGCTGTATATCGCACCAAACCAGACGTGCCAGTTCCCGGTAAACGTGCAATCAGTCAGGATCGCGGTGCCGTAGTTGGTCAGGCCGCCGGCGTTGCCGTTGTCTTCGTTTCCGGAGTTTTCGACGAACGTGCAGCCACGGAGCATGGCCAGGCCGAGGTTCAACACACCCCCGGTATCCTCGTAGGCATCGTTCCAGCCCAGGAGACAGTCGGTCATCACCAGCGTGCCCTCGTTGAGGATCGCGGCCGCGCCGTCATGGACCGCGTTGGAGCTGATCACGCATCCCCGGAGCGTGGCGACACTCCCGGAATCGTTGTATACGCCACCCGCACCATCGGTATAAGACGTATTACCGTCGATGGCACAGTTGGTCAGTACAGGGCTGCTGGCTGCATTGAACAATCCGCCACACCCGGCTCCAGCATTGCCGGCTAACGTGCAGTTCGCCAGCGCGGGACTGCTGTTTAGGCTGTACATTCCGCCACCGCGATCGTGGGCCGGATCGATGCCGTCTGCGTTGCCACCGGTGACTACGAACCCGTCAAGCACGGCGGAGCTATCGGTGCCGGAGGCAGTCACAACATGATATGCGTTCTCGCCCCTGGAGGGATCCCACACGTCGCCGACGTCGTTGCCAGACAGGTCTCCGCTCAGGATTGAGGCCTGCCCCTCGATATCCCGCTCATCCGGATCGGCGGCTCCACAGCCGGCGTAGCCGCCCTCGAGCTTCACACCGTTCATGAGCCCGAATGTCGCGTCACGGTCACCAGGAATCTGACCGGCCCCCAGATCGGGCTGGTAGACGCCCTGGGCGACACGAATCACGGTAGAGCCACCCGCGGCGGCCAGCGCATCCTGCAGATCACTGAACGCGTCCGCCCAACTGGTGCCGTCGCCGTCACCGGAAGCATCGGCATCAACGTACACGATGGTCTGCGCTTCGCTGTCCCGCTCGGTGGCCGACACGCAGACCGTGGAGAAGCCTGAG
>JANQGB010001237.1 GCA_028277545.1 Phycisphaerae bacterium
TTAGCGTCACCTCTCCGCAGGTGACGCTAACCGATGACTTCGCGGGACTGTCGGACGAGTGCGGCGAGACCGGTTCGGCCACGGTAACGTTCACGGCCACGGACGAATGCGGCGCGAGCGCGTCGTGCTCGCCGACCTTCACCATCGAGGACAGCACGGCGCCGACCATTGACGCGTGTCCACCGGATACGGTGGTGGAGTGCGATGGCACGGGCAATGTCGCCGAACTCAGCGCCTGGCGGGATGGCTTCCAGGCCAGCGACGAGTGCGGAAGCGTAACGCTGACCGATGACTATGTGGGCCTGGTGGAGGAGTGCGGGGGAACCGGCTCGGCCGCGGTGACCTTCACGGCCACCGACGAGTGCGGCGTCAGCACCTCGTGCGTGCCGACGTTCTCAATCGAGGACACCGCGCCACCGACACTCACGGTCGATACCGCCCCGATCTCGCTCGTGGATGCTGATTGTTCGGGTGACGAGGAAGTAACGCTGCCGGCCGCGTCCGCCACGGACGTCTGTGGCGACGTCGTGCTGGAGGATGACGCCCCGGCGTTCTTCCCGGCTGGAGAAACGACAACCGTCACTTACACGGCCACCGACGAATGCGGTCACAGCGCTACTGGCGAGGTCGATGTGAGCGTGGACTACGGCGCCAACATCGAGATCCGCGCCGCCAGGCACACCGTCGGCTGGGGATCGCACCCGTGCTCAAACAAACAGCCGCTGGTCGGCATAGAAGTCTGTGCCTACGACAAGTCCTATGGAAGCTGCGCTCGCGAGGTGTGCGGTGGGACCTGCTTCTGGCACTATCGCTGCATCATCGACCACTGCGGCGCTGATGACGGCGAGTCCGTCTACTGCTGCACGACCGACTCCAACGGAAGGTGCACGATCAATGCGCCTCCGGGCGAGTACATCATCATCGCCAACGATCCGACCGGGGACATCCTGCCCCACCCGCTGGCCAGGCGCGTGCACGACCTGGATTGCGGCGAGACTAAGGTCAGGCGCCTGCGGCAGTTCGTCCGGGCCTGCGGTCGCCGGTGGCCGTGCAAGATCCGACGACTGCTCGGCTCGGAACTGCTGATCGTTGAGCCCGAATTCATCACCTGGGACGACACGGAGCAGCTCTACCCGTTCGTCTTCGAGAGCGACGGCGACTGGGGCGTGACCGCCACCGTTGAGCCGCCCGAGGGCTTCGTGTCCGATTACGATGAACTGTCGGAGCAGGTGGACAACGAGATCGAGGCGGTACAGTTCACCATCACCGAGGTGGGCAGTGACCTGGTGCCGACTGAGACGACCTTCCAAGTGACCCACAACGGTCGCTCCCAGATCGTGCGCAGCAACATTGACATCAGGCTGACGCCCAAGTACGCCAAGTCTCGCGGCTTCAACGTAGAGCAGTTGCGAGCCCAGGGCCTGATCGAGGAACCCCAGGCCATCCCGGCCAAGATCCAGGGTGAGATCCAAGGCGAGATCCAGGGCGAAGTCCAAGCCAAGGGCCAGGGCAAGGCCCACGGCAAATCGAAGGAGGATTAGCCTCGCCTGAGGAAGTAACAGTAACTGACTCAATCCAGCGTCCCGGCGGTGTGGACACCTACCACCCGCCGGGACGCTGCTATTACGGGGTCAGTGCCCAACTCAACCCGAACCGGTAGCGACTCACCGGACACCGACTTGACATTTCCTGGCTCCGCCCGCCGCCTAAGAATATGTGTTCCTGCTTGAGAAGTGGCAGCCTTACCTGATACAGTGGCGTCCGTCGGTGCGTCCGCGATACCGGCTGCCGGCCGGACCGCGTGGCGTCCTTCACTGCGTGTCAGGTCGCAGAGCTGCTGGGCAGTAGGACGGGGACATGACAACGGTCACCACTATCACGCTGCTTGAAGGGCTTAAGGACGCGCAGAACGACGCGGCATGGCGACGATTCACCCGTCAGTACCGGCCAATGGTTGTGAAGTTTGCGGCTAAGCTCGGCCTGAACGACACCGAGGCAGAAGATGCTGCCCAGGAAACGATGGCGGCGTTCGTCCGTGGCTACTGCTCTGGAGCCTATGATCGCAGCAAGGGCCGCCTGCGGACTTGGCTTCTGGGTATCGCATTCCACAAGATCAAGAACGCCAGACGCGCTGCTGGGCGGGAAACCGTACTGACTGATCGCTCTGACGCCACGGGGTTTCTGGCCTCGCTGGAGGCTTCGAACGAGATCGAGAAGTTTTGGGAGGAAGAGTGGCAACGCGCGGTAGTCGATGACTGCCTTGAAGAGGTGGCGCGAACGGTAGACTCGAAGACATACGATGCATTCAACCGGTACGTGCTGCAGGGCCAGCCCGCCCAAGACGTGGCCAAGCAGTTGGGAGTAACACGCAACGCGGTCTATATAAGCAAGAACCGGGTAATCAGTAAGGTCAGGGAACTCCGCCAGCAGATCGAAGAACACTGGTAGATGAATCGTCGTGGCATCGTGTCCGGATATCGAGGAGTTCGAAGAACTCGTTGCCGGAGTCCTGGGCGGAAGCAAGGCGACCGCGCTGCTGGAACACGTCGAATCCTGTCCCGAATGTGCCGCACAGTACGAAGAGTGCAAGTCCAACCAAGCGTACGGAGTGGAACTACGGCGGATCAGAGGCTCCGGGCAAGCGCCGGCCGCTACCGCGTCCACACAGGCACAATTAACTGCGCGCAAATTCGGGCCGGACATCCCCGGATATCGCCTGACCCGCGAGATTCATCGAGGCGGACAAGGGATTGTCTTCGAAGCGCTGCAACAGTCCACCCATCGCACGGTGGCGATCAAGTTGCTGCTGGAGGGGCGGTACGCCTCGCGCTCCCATCTCAAGCGGTTCGAGCGTGAGATAGACTTGGTCGCCCAATTCAGGCACCCGAACATCATCACTATCTTCGATTCGGGCACGATGGCCGACGGTCAACCGTATTGCGTGATGGACTACGTGCAAGGCAAGCCACTCCGTGATTATACGCGTGCCAATAAGCTGTCTTTGGAACAGACGCTTCAACTTTTCGCCACGGTTTGCGGCGCGGTCCAGTACGCCCACCAGAAAGGTGTGATCCATCGCGATCTCAAGCCCTCGAACATCCTCGTGGATGTCGATGGGAGTCCGAAGGTCCTGGATTTCGGCCTGGCCCGGCAGTTGACCAGCTCGGCCGACTCAGCTGTGACGGTGTCCCAGGAGGTGATCGGCACGCTGCCCTACATGTCTCCGGAACAAGCATGGGGCAATCCTGACGACGTAGACACGCGCACCGACATCTACGCCCTCGGCGTGATCCTCTACGAACTGCTTACGGGCGATTTCCCCTACCCTGTGAAGGGCCGACTGCCAGAAGTGGTCCAACACATCGTCGAGGCACCCCCGGCCCGACTAGACCAGCGATGGACCGTGGAGTCCGGAGTCGCCCCGAGAATGACTGGACGCTCTCGTGACAGCACTTGTCCCCTGGACGACGATGTGCAGACCATCGTTCTTAAGGCACTCGCGAAAGAGCGTGAACGCCGATACCAGAGTGTAGCGGAGTTTGCCCGTGACCTTCACCACTACCTTGCCGGTGAGCCGATCGAGGCCAGAGGAAGCAGCGGTTGGTACCGGCTAAGAAAGACTATGCAGCGTTACCGCACAGCGCTGGTAGTCGCGGTCGCGTTCGTCATTGTTCTCGGAGTGGCGCTCGTCGTCACCACCCGCGCGCTGGAGGAAACCGAGCGCCAACGCGGGATCGCCGTCTGGAACAACCAGTTGGCCAACGTTGCCGCGGCCGACGGTGCCCTTCGCCTTCGCGACGTGGGCGAAGCACGAGCACGGTTAGAGAGGATCCCCGACGATCTCCGCGGGTGGGCGTGGCATTACCTGTATGGTCGACTGGACCGGAGCGCGGCGGTGCTCCGCGGCCACAAGAGCGACGTGCTCGGCGTCGCTATCAGCTCCGACGGGCGGCTTGCGGCGTCGGGCTCGGCTGACGGGACGGTCAGACTCTGGGAGGTCGTCTCAGGCTCGCCCATCGACTCACTTCCCAGCCGCGGCGGCGGTGTGCGGGCACTCTCTTTTTCGCCCGACGGCGCGCGGATCGCCTGGGGAGGGCAGGAGCAGAGACTCGTAGTGTGGAACCTGATCGACCGCTCAAGTGATCTGACAGTCACCTGCCCCGAGAGGATCCAGTGTCTCGCCTTCGATGCCGCAGGTGAGCGCCTCGCGGTTGGACTCTACGATGGAAGCCTCCAACTGTGGGACTTGTCGGCCAGCGAGTTGGCCTGGCAACGGCCGCAGGCCCACGGGCGGACTGTATGGGGAATTGCGTTCGGTCACGATGGCAGGAAACTGTTCACCAGCGGCGATGATGCCCGGCTGCGCGCCTGGGATGCCGACACGGGCGACTCGATCGGCGAACTTCTCAGGCATCACGTTGAGTTGAGAGCCCTGGCCGTCCATCCCGTCCGTGACCGCGTCGCGTGCGGAACGCTCGACGGCCTTGTCTTGATAGTCGATGTGGCAGGCGGAGGAGATCCTGTCGAGCTTGCTGGACATGGGGGCCCGGTGCTGAGCGTTGCGTTCCATCCGGATGGCGGCTTGCTGGTTTCGGCATCCGATGATCGAACTATCCGACTATGGGATGCCGAGACTCGCGAGGAACTGGATGTCCTGGTCGGTCACGAGGGCGCCGTGCTAACTACGGCAACCAGCAGTGATGGCTCACTGCTGGTCTCCGGATCCTCGGATTGCACCGTAAGGTTCTGGCACGCGGCGCCGAGCGACGCGATTCCGACGCTGCGCGGCCACGTCGATGCCGTCGATTCACTTGCCTTCACCTCGGACAGCAAGACGCTCGCAGCCAGTGGCCGAGACTGCGCGATCACACTCTGGGACGTGGCCAGCGCTCGGCAGACCGGGGCTACCCTCTCGCATCCCCGGAACATCACCCGAATGACGCTCTCGGCGGATGGCGGCTACATCCTGGCGGGGGATGAGGCCGGCATGCTGTCAATGTGGGATTCGACGACGGGCCAGCAGACGGAGACCTGGTGCGCGCACGACCGGGGGATTACTGCGATCGCCGCTTCATCGAACGAACACATGTTCGCGACTGCGTCCGCGGATGGTTCCGTCAGGCTCTGGGATGCCGCCGCTCGTTCTTCGCGGCTGGTGCTCGACGTAGCGGAAGACACGATAGCGAGCCTTGCCTTCTCCCCTGATGGCCTACATCTCGCCGCGGGCAGCGCGCAAGGGTGGATTCGGGTGTGGGACGTTGGCTCCGTGGATGCCCGGCTTGCGATCCACGCGCACGAAGAGTCTGTGCTCGCCATCGCCTTCGCACCCGCGAGTTCGATGCTCGCCTCCGCGTCCGTTGACGGCACGATTGCGCTCCACGACAGCGCCAGCGGCGAGCCATGCCGGCGGCTACGCGGTCACGCGTCCGACGTCCGGTCGATCGCGTTCAGCCCGGACGGTCGTTTCCTCGTTTCCGGATCGAAAGACCTTACACTCAAGCTGTGGCACGTCGAAAGCGGCGATTGCGTCCTTACGATTCGAGCCCACTCCGAACCGGTGACCGCTGTGGCCTTCAGCCCCGACGGCCAGTGGATCGCCTCCGCGTCGGAGGACGGGGCGATCCGCTTGTGGGGCCCGCGGCGGCAGTTGAGCGTAAAGGACGTCATCGAGTCAAGCGCCCTCGGTACCGAGGCGCAGGACTTGGTGGACGAAGGTTTGGCCAGCTTGCGTTGCCTAGATCTGGTCATGCGATCCCTGCGGGCGGACCCCACGCTCTCCGACCCACTTCGACTGGCCTGCTTGGACATCGCTCACCAGCGGGCCGCGGACATGCGCCGACGGGCGTTTGACCTGGAGCGCGAGGCCTGGGAAGTTGCCAGATCGCCATCACAATCGCGCGAGGCCTACGAGGATGCGATGTGGAAGATCGAAGAGGCCCATCCTCTCGTACATGAGACCCGGGACTTGCTGAGGACGTTGGGGACGGTTCAGTATCGCCTCAGCCAATACCCACAGGCCCTGACCAATCTCCTGCGTGCGGACGAACTCAGCGGCTCGTGTGGCGGCGCCTATCCCAATCACCTCGCGCCACTGGCCATGACCTACCATCAACTAGGCCGCCCGGGCGAGGCCAGGGCGGTGCTCAAGCGCCTGGACGAGGCCATGCTGGACACCCTCCGCCGCGACGATCGGGAATTGGCGGCGCTTCACGACGAGGCCGCGCAGCTCATCAGCCGTCCCGCCCCTGAGCAAGCACAGCCTTACTCCGCAAAGAAACCTGCCCCTCCTGAAAGACCGGCACAACTCACGTGAATATGTAATGACGAGTCAACGTCAGTCGTATCCGAACGTCCGGCAGGCCGACGCACGTGAGGCCTTCTGGCTGTTGACGGCGCGGAGCCGGTCAATGCAGATGCTACGCCTGCTGCGGAATCTACAAGAAACAAGGAGGAAGAGTGATGAGGTCTTCAATGCTGCTTACAATTGCGTGCTGTGTGTGCGTGCCCGGTCCACCGGCGCCTGCAGACGTGGTCTACTGCAACGACTTTGAGGTGGGGGCAGGATCGGAGTGGACGGACACGTCGACGGACGTGACGCCCACTGGCCGCACGTTCCTTGGGGAGTTCCAGGACGAGACCGTAGGGTTGAGTCTGACCGACCTCCCGCCGCACAGCGAAGTGACAGTGTCGTTTGAGTTCTTCGTCATCCGTAGCTGGGACGGAAACGGCGAAAACGGCGCCGGGCCTGACATTCTGGACCTTACCGTCAATGGCGGGCCTACGCTGCTGCATGCGACGTTCAGCAACAGCGATCCGCCGAATACACAGTCCTACCCCGACGACTACCCCGGTCCGACGAACCCCGGGTACACCGGGGCGTGCGAAGTAGGGTCCCTCGGCTACCCGGCGTCGAACAACTCGGATTCGGCATACAAGCTGTCGTTTACGTTTGCCCATGGCGATGACTCGCTGCAGCTCGACTTCACTGGGCTGTTGCAGCCCAACGGTCCCCTCGATGAGGCATGGGGGATCGACAACATCCAGGTCGAAGTGTCGTTGCCGGATCCCTACGAAGGATTGATGGCCTACTATCCCTTCGACGATGACACCTTGGACCATAGCTGTTTCGGAAACGACGGGGCGAACATGGGGGCCACGTTCGTAGACGACACGCCGTTTTGTGCGGGGCAGGCGTTGAGCTTCGATGGCATCGACGACGTTGTGAAGCTGACCTATCCACTGGCCCTCAACTGTACCGATTACAGCATCGCGTTCTGGATGAAGAGCACACAGGAAGGGAACTACATTGTTCACTCGTGGGCGCCCAACACCGGGCAACCGGAGAACGAAGAGGAATCGTTGATCATCAGTGCCGCAGGCGACACCCTGTTGCACTACCAGAGCGGCGAAGGACTGCTTGCCGCGGACATCCCCTTGGCCTTGGTGGCGGACGGGACTTGGCATCATGTGACCTTCACGCGGAGAGTGAACGACATGCTGTCCAGCTCGTATGTTGACGGGGCGTTCTATGCCTCGGCCAACTTCACTCGGGCCGAAACGGTGCCGGAGGAGACGGCGCTGGGTGGGTCAGCCGGAGACCCCATCTACAATCCGGGCGCCTTCTACGAAGGGCTGCTTGACGACGTACGTGTCTACAACCGTGTCCTAACCGACGCGGAAATCCAGGCGCTGTCCGACTTCGAGGACTGTAATACCAACGGCATTCCTGACACCTGCGACATCGCCAGCAGCACCAGCGAAGATACCGACACCAACGGCATCCCCGACGAGTGCGAGGCACCATCGCTATGCGACTACCTGGGCGACTCGTGCTGGCCCGGCATGCGTGATATCGACCTCTATACGTTCGAAGGCAGCGCGGGCGAGGACGTAACCATCCATCTCGACCGCGGTGGCGGGGACGACGGCAGCGACGAGCGGGCGACGTTGGTCCTGATGAGCTGGCCATGCGTGTCCGTGCCCTGCCGCCTGTTCCGCATGGACCGCTCGGCGTTGCCCAACCAGGTCAGCGCGACTCTGCC
>JANQGB010001371.1 GCA_028277545.1 Phycisphaerae bacterium
CGACGGTCATCCAGTCGATAAGTTTGCCCTCCTGGTGCACGTACCCGATGCGAGCCAGCTCTGCAGGCCCGAGGTTCGCGGCGTCGCAGTCCAGGGCACCTGCATGACGCTGGACTGCGACGCCGCGAACCTCGGGCCTGCAGAGCTGGCTCGCATCGGGTACGTGCACCAGGAGGGCAAACTTATCGACTGGATGACCGTCGCGCAGATCGTGCGTTACGTGTCCTCCTATTACCCGACCTGGAGCGCGGACCTGGAGAACAGCTACCTTGCGGAGGTCAAACTCGATCTGAACGCGATAGTCGGCGACCTCTCGCCGGGGCAGCGTCAGATGCTGGCCATTCTGCTGGCGATCGGCCACCAGCCGGAGCTGTTACTGCTCGACGAGCCGGCGGCGGCCCTGGATCCACTGGCCCGACAGCATTTCCTCGACCTGCTCCTTAACATCATCCAGGACCCGGGGCGCACTATCCTCATCTCGTCACACATCCTGAGCGACGTGGAGAAGGTCATCGATCACATCATCATTCTGGACCAGGGCAAGGTCTGTCGTGATGTCAGTCTGGACGACTTGCAGCAGGAGTTCGTCAAGGTGCGCATCAGCGCCGTTCGAGGTGACCTTCCTGAGCCACTGCCGCTTGAGGGTCTGCTAGCCTGCCAGAGGACCGGCACGGAGGCTGTCGTGGTCATGCGATCGTGCGGGGACCGGGAGCTGGATCAGATCGCCGAGGCCATGGAGAGCACTGTCGACGTCCTCCCCCTCTCGCTGGATGAGCTCTATGGCCTGGTTCTTTCGACGTCGGGAGAGGATTCGGGCTCATGAGCCGCGTGGCGAACAGTCTGACGCCGCTGCTGACCTGTCCGGCGTTCTATCTCTGGCACCTGCTGGCGGCGGTCATATGCATCCCGGCGTATCTTCACGCCTGGTTGTCGGGCGACTTCGAGAGTGGAGCCTGTGTCGCCGCCTATCTCCTGCCGGCCTGTTCGGCCTGCGTTCTTACCTCCATGCAGCGAGATCTCCTGTCCACTACGAACAGCTTTTGTCTTCCCGGTCAGCGGGACGCGCTGCGTCGTACGTCGTTTCTGGTGGGCGCCGGCACGAGTCTGGTGGCATCCCTTCCGGCTATCTCATATCCCGGTCTCGATGGCATGAGCCTGGTGTGGACGGTGTGGTCGGCATTCTGCTTCGGGTCGCTTGTATACCTGATAGTGGTGGCGACCCTGTTAGTAGTACCCACCGCCATGACGAGCGTGGGCCCTGCCATGGTGGTCTCCTTCGCCCTGGTCACCTTCGATGACTGCCGTGTGCTGGTGCAGGACATGGCACTCTTCGCCCCCGGTTGGAACACCGTGGTCCTGGCGCTGCTGGCCTCGGTTATATGGAGATGCATGGGGAGTGTAGCCTTCGGGCGCCGGCTCTGCGGCCGCCGGTTCTTATCGCTGCAGATGACCTGGAGGCGTTCCGCGACCGAGGAGTTCGGGGGCAGCGCGAAACGTCACGCCCTCTCCAAGGGAGTCTGGAGTGTACGGCGGAGGCTCCTGGAGCTTCTCTTTGCCAGGATCGATCGTCGCCCTGCCCAGTCGTTTCGGCGGCAGCTGGCCGGGGCTCAATACGAGATGGCGGGGCGCCTGGTGCCGCTGAGTCCGGGGTTCGCGGTGTTCGTTGCAGTCTTTGTTCTGGCCCTCATGGTGCTCGCTGGATATGCCCCTTTACGCGAAGACCGGATGATGGCACCAGAGGCTAACGGCGTGTACATGGTGAGTCTCTTCCTGGGCATGCACCTCTTCGTTCCCGTGTTTCCTGAAATGCTCCTGTCCACCGGGCGGCGCCAGCGGTTCTGGAACGCGCTGGCGATCGGTTTGGGGCATGGGGTCGTGGTGCTTCTGCTCTCGGTGCTTCTGTACGCCCTCTTCCTGGGAATGGCCTGGCTGGCTCCTCCGCTCCCGATCGGTGCCAGGGTCCACGACTTCAGGCCTGCGGAGTGGTGGCCCTCCTTCGTTCCGCTCGCTCTAGTGCCGTTGAGCCTTGTTCTGAAGGTCGTCTGCAGAAAGTGGCTGCTGATACCGGAGATCATACTGTTCTTAACAGGAGCCATCGCCCTCTTGCACGGAGGCGTCCGGCTGGGAGAGTGGAGCCAGCCCGCGATGATAGTGGTCGTAGTGATCTGCTGGGCGATTCTCGTCTGCGTTCTCTATACCTACAGCTTCCACCGAGACCTGGTCCGCGAGTGAATTGCGGTGGGGACAAGCACCGGGAGAAAACTGCGCCTGCGGAGGCCAAGAGATGTTTCGAATTGCGATGCTAACGAGTCCGTTCCACAGCCTGGTGGCGCTCATAACTCTGTTCTCCAGCGGTATTGCCCGTTCTGCACCCCGCGAGCGAGACGTGTGGGATTCGATGGTCGACGACGGCCAGCGCTACGGCTACGTCCACACTGTGGTAACCAGGCTCCCTGACGGGAACTTTCTCTTCGATGTAGAGACGCGGCTTCTCATGGAGTTCCTGGGTGAGAAGCACGATATGTCGAGCCGTACCGAGTATGTCGTCACGAAGGAGTATCGCCTCGTTCGCACAGAAATGACAGGTATGCGCACATCCGGTCCGGTGCGGGCCAGCGGCAAGGTCGTTGATGGAAAGCTGATCTTGTCCACCGAGCAGGCCGGCGTCGAACAAAACAGGACAGTCGATCTTCCCGAAGAAGCGATCGCGGGAGTCTGCCTTGACGACTGGCTGCGCGACCAGCCTCCGGACACGCAGACCGCGCGCGTCCTCATGATCGAGGATCAGTCCTTCGACCTGGTGCAAAACACGTTGACCTGCGACCGGCGGGACGCTTCAGGGTCAGAGTGGAGCTTCCGGCTCGGAGGGCAGTTCGGTCGAGGTCGCCGATCATATGACGCCAACGGCAACCTGCGCGAACTCGTTCACGAGGTTCCGCACGTCCGCATGCAGCGCTGCCCGGCTGAACAGGCCCGTGACGTGGAATACGTCACGCTCGGCGGGCGAGACGCCCTCATGTTCCCCATGGACAAGAACATCATTGCCCCCGATCGTCTTACTCACCTTAGCATCCAGTTGAGCTGGAAGGACGTCTCGTTCGAGGAACTCGATCTCGAAGATGGCCGCCAGAGCATCGTGGAAGCGAGCGACGAGGACGGAAGCCGCCGCGCCCTGGTGACGATCAAGACGCCGGATCTCAGGGGCTGCGATGCCTTGTTCCCCGTCACCGGCGGACACCATGAGTCCGCACTGTCCGAGACGATGTTCATCAAACCCCACGATAAGGCGATCGTCGCCACCGCCCGCAGGATCGTGGAGGGCAAGAGGACCGCCCTAGAGGCTGTGAAAGCGATCAGCGAGTTCGTTCACGGGCACATTGAACCGACCGTGATACTCGAAACGCTATCCGGACCCGAGGTGCTCGAATCCAAGGTCGGGAAATGCGCCGAGTACGCGACGCTCTTCGCCTCCCTGGCACGCTCCGTCGGCATACCCACCCGGATGGTACTGGGCGAGCGCATGGTAAGTGGTTTCTGGATTGGCCATGGCTGGAACGAAGCCTTTGTAGGCCGCTGGGTGACGGTTGACGCGAACTTCAACGAGGTCGGGGCGTCCTTCGGCCTGCTCAAGCTGATGCACAGCGATAGCCTCCTGGGAACGCAGACCGTCCGATGGACTATCGGCGATAGCCTGGAAATATCCATCGTGGATTTTGACCTGCAGCCCTCATCGCTGAACAACAAGTACACCACCGGGATCAAGGACCACACCTACACGAACGTAGATCTCGCCTGCCGCGTGACCACCCCTGGCAAAACCTGGTCCATCGAGGATCTGTCCCAGCCCGGCCACGTAACCGTACGATTCAAGACTTCCGACAACGCGGGTGTTGAAGCCACCTTCGTCGGCTTTCCGGTACCGCCTGGTACGAAACCGGGCGCCTTCTTCGCTGCGCGAACTGCCCAGATTCGGAACCACCTTTCCGACGTCGAACTGGAGGAAAACGAGGCCTACGACATCAACGGGGCCGAGGGCGTACTGGTGCGACACCGTGGCACGGCCACGGTGGAGAGTCGGAAGCTCACCATACTGCTTACCGAGATCTTCCTGGCTCAGGGCTCACACGGCTATCTCTTCCAGTTCAGCTCCGCGGCAGAGGCGCACGCGAGAGGCATCGAGGACTTCAAGGAACTCGTAGCGGGGTTCGAGTACCTGGGCGTTGACGGCGGCGAAGGCGCTGCCGACACCACCAGCATGCGGGGCGATGGCTGAGCCGCGAGAGTCGTGTGGGCAGTGACACCAGTCACCCTGACCCGGGTCCGCGTCCGCGTCCGCGGCCCAGCGGTCTGCTCCAGACGTTCGACACGAGGCCGTGTGCCCGAGCGGTAACTGCCGAACGACCGGGGCGCACGTACTACCCGTCACGCGGTTCGAATCGCTCACTGCCAGCTACCGGGGCAACTCAACTGGCGCACCGCTGCTGCCGTGGGTGCCCGTCTATTGTTCTCGGGTAGAGTCGAGCAGCGCGTCGAAGTCAGGGATGAGGGCGAGAAACGCCTCGGCTGCTGAGTTCACATCTCCGCAGAGGTCGCCGGAGTCCTCATTGGCGCAGCTGTACACCGTCCCTCCGAACACTTCGCCCTGTCCGTCCGAAAGGGTGATGGCTTGACCGGTTCCACCCGCGCAACCGTCGTCGTCCGGCAGCGTGCAGTTTCGGATGTTGTTGCTCGCGAGCGAGTCCTTCAGGTCGGCGACCTGCTCGGCGGTCACGTCATACTGTTCGTCGGCAAGGACGTCGCCGTAGCTGTCGATGACGACGCTGGCCTGATTGGCGGTGACGGTGATGGTGTAGCTGCGATGATGCTCAGGTGGAACGGACGAGTCCATGAATTCGTAGACGAGATCGGTGACCTGGGTGAGATCGAGGCTGGCAACGGTAGTGCCACTATCTTCGCCGCCTGCCGCCGACATTATTGAACATGCGGAGATCGGAAGGACCAGGGCGGTGACAGCCAGGAGTGCGCGGTACGGACGAGCGTGCATAATCGATCCCTTCGTGGTTAGGTGCGTTGATGCCGGGTACCGGGGTGAGTATCGGCAACGGCGCGCCGGGAACTCAAGGCGCCCCGAGCGGTTGTGACTTCGCTTGCTCGCCTGCGACGTCGAGCTCAGCGGTGAGCACCGGTTTGCGACGCCAGCAACTGCACGGCGCCGGGTTGTGACGTGGTGCGTGACGCGTTACGACCCTGCGGCCGGGCAGTCTGCCGGGCAGTGATCGTAACTTTCTGATTCTAAGTGGTTTAGCATGATCCTAGCCAGGGCGTGGCTGGCTTCCTGTGCGATCTGGCCAGTGATACAGGAGTTGTCAGACGGGGCGATTCGGCCTACTAGAGTTTGCCGTCTGGCTCTCGGCGTCGAACCTGCCTTGGGCCGGAACTCTGTTGCTCGTTGCGGCGAGGCCGGACGGTACTGCGCCTGCAATATGATAAGTGCCACGTGATGTTGACCGAGCTCCGGTTTTCTACGACTGCGTTCTAATCAACACCGGCAACAGCGCGCGAGCACCCGCCCGTCTCGGCTCCGACGCCCCGTGATGACCGCTCCGGCGTGGCCGGTTGGGCCAACGACCTTCGCGCGGGCGCAAAAAGCGGTGGTACGGAACCGTAACAGCCCAACGGACTGAGGGTGAGCAACTCGGCCCGTGAGCGTTGCCGCCAGCAGGGCGTCTTCTGTACCTATGCGGCCGCACACCCTGATGGTTGCCCCCGCTTAGCTACTCGAACTCGGGCAGCAGGGCCTGTAGACCTCGGAAGTCTTGCAGGTCCACGTCGTCATCGGCGTCGAAGTAGAAGACTGCGCACTCCGGAACAACTGGCCCGGCGTCGGGGCCGCTCATGCCGCCGGGGAAGTAGGCATAGTCGGCCAGGTCAATCACGCCGTCGTGATCGTAGTCACCAGGTACCTCCACAATCGGCAGCCCCCAGATCTCGATGGCGTCAACTGCGGCTTCGGTAATCGAGTTGTTCGGGTTGTCAGTGGCGCTGAACCGCAACTTCATCTGCGCCGTCGGCGTGACGTAGTCGGTAATCTCGATCGTTCGTTCGACCCATCCTACGGTATGGGGGACACTCTCAATCGTGACCCAGGATCCACCATCGTCGCTGGAAACCTCGACGACCAGGAAGTCTTCCGCGGGAACGCCGGCGTCGTCACAGGTAATCCAGCGGGCGTAACGCAGCTTGGGCTCGATGACCTCGGCCAGGCTCACTGCCGGCGAGGTTAGCCTTGTGGGACCGCCGTCCACGTCCGCCCCGAGGGCATTGTTAGTAAGATAGCAGCGACCCGAGCCGTCGAAATCAGTCGAGGGCGCCCCCTGAGCGCCGGTAACAGGTATAGCCCGTTGCCAGGTACCGTCCACTAAGTCGATGTCCTCCACGAACCAGCCCTTGTCCGTTTCGAAGTCGTCTGCGAAGAAGGTCATGGGACCGCCGACGGTAATCGACACCTGGGCGACGTTAGAGCCGGCCGTCGCGTCGGC
The DNA here is from genome assembly GCA_028277545.1 of Phycisphaerae bacterium. Classification (GTDB taxonomy): domain Bacteria; phylum Planctomycetota; class Phycisphaerae; order UBA1845; family UBA1845; genus JANQGB01. Next base: position 6,540 of record JANQGB010001371.1, read on the forward strand.
GGCGGAATAGTCAAACTCGGCCTCCAGGTTCTGATAGACAGGCGGTACGTAACGCACCACGGCGCCGCCGTCGGCCAACTCATACGGCACGGTTTCAATTGCACCGGCGCCGGGATCAGACAAGCTACCTTCCGGCGGCAGGCTCTCGATGAAGTAGGTCAGCGGATCGCCGTTGGGGTCGATGGCGTGCAAAGTGATGTCCACCGGCGTGGAGATCGGCGTAGCGGCGGTTACTGGATAGGCGACCGGCTCCCAGGCGGGTCCGCCAACGGTAACCGTGGCCTGGGCCAGGTTCGATCCGGCGGTTTCGTCCATGGCGGAGTAGTCGAATGAGGCCGTCATGCTCTCTCCGGCGGGCGGAGTGTAGGTGACCACGTCTCCGCCGGCGGTAAGCTCGTAGGGCACGGCCGTTATCTCCCCGGCTCCGGGATCGCTCAGGGTGCCGGAAGCGGGCAGGCTCTCGACGAAGTAGGTCAACGGATCGCCGTTGGGATCAGTGGCATACAAGGTGATGTTAACCGGCGTGGAGGCCGGCGTGCTGGCGCTCACGTTGAAGGCCTGCGGATCCCAGGCCGCACCGCCCACGGTGATAGAGACGACGGCCGGGGCAGAATCGCCACCGTCCGGCGGGACGCCGCCATCACTGGCGGTCTATTGCAAGCTGTCCCCGCCGCTGTACGACGGCTCCGGTTGATAGCTGAGCTCGTTGCCGCCGCCGGCCAGCTCATGGGGCACTGCGATGACCTGGCCGAAGCCGGTCTCGTACAGACCTCCGTGTATGGGCAGGGTAGTAACCTTGTAGGTCAGGGCGGGCGGCTCGGGCAGGTCGTCGTCGGTCGCCTGCAGGATTATGGCGATTGCGTCCGTCCCTACGGGGCCGGTGACCTCGACGGGTTGTGCCGTCGGCGGTTTCGGGCCGCAGTTGCCCATGTCGGACAGGTCCGTGGCGTAGTAGTCCGGGCTCAGGCCGTCGCCCGCAGAGAGACCGGTCAGGCCGTCGGTAACCGCCACGTCCAGGTAGCTGATAACGATTGTTCCGTTGAAGAACATCTCGACCTGAAAGGTGCTGGAATTGGAAGTGTTGTATTCCGGGACGTTCTCGTAGGTGACCACGGCCCGGTCGGGCAGTTGCTTCCAGCTCACATTCCCGGCGGCGTCGTCTACGCTGAAGTCGTCGAACAGGGGCGAAATCCGTGGCATGTCGAAGTGATCTTCCAGCGACTCGGTGTAATCTCCGTCGCTGCCTCCGAAGGTGATGTAACCGTTGTCGCAGACGTAGAAGCTGGAGTAGCTGACGCCGTAAAGCGATACGGTCTCTCCGCCGCTGAGGGTGACCTGCTGGTTGCCGTCCTCCGTGATGCTAAGTGCTGTTCCGCCTGCCGGGTCGGTCGGCAGGGCGTCGATGGGCTCCGTGCAGCCGACATAATAATCAAACGAGCCGTTGGGCTCGAAGGTCAGCGTGAGGTAATCCAGGTCGTTGTCGTTGCCGCTGCCGAACAGCTCGGTGAAGAAGTCAGGTATTTCCGGGGTAGTGAAGGCGAAGCACACACCGTCGTTGTCGTCGGAAGCCACGTTACCGGCCTCGTCCTGGGCCTCGACGGCGTAGAAGTAGGTGGTATTGTCATCCAGGCCGGTCAGGCCGACGCTGGGTGAAGTTGAGTAGCCGCTTCCGGAGGCGCTCTCGGCCAGCGCGTCGCAGGACAGCCCGTAATGCACCGTTCCCCTGGTGGGTTCATCCGTGTCGAAAGTGACCACGGCGCTGCGCGGCTCGATGCCTGTAGTCTGGACGTTGGCTATGACGGGGACCGTGCAGTCGACCAGGGCGGTGTCCGTCACTTCCACGTCGAAGCCCCCTTGCCCGTTGTCGGCATCTATGTAGGTGGTGGTGACAGTGTCACCTTCGGACACCCAGAGCACGCCGGCGGCGTCCACGGCGCTGAGAGCCACACTGCCCGCGAACTTGGCACTGTCACCATCCGTCTCGGTCAAGGTCACAGTCTCGCCGCCCGATTCGGTATCGGAACTGATGGTCACGTCCACTGTCTCGGCGACGCCGTCATCAAGGTTGAGGTCGAAGTCTCGGACTTCGATCGCGACGACGTCCTCGCAAACGTAGATTTCTCGATCGAACTTGATCTCTCCGTCCGGCCCGGGAATGCACCAGTCGAGTGCCATGATGACGGCTTCGTACGCGTCGACCATGCCCCAGCCATAGTCGTTGTCTTCGCCGGGGTTGCCCAGGTCCTGGGCCGTTTCGTAGATGATCTGCTTGAGTTGCTCGACGGTAAGGTCCGGGCATGCCTGCCGCATGAGGGCAACAGTTCCGTTTACATGCGGCGAGGCCATGGACGTGCCGTCCCAGCCGAAGGACTCGTAGCCGCCGCCGGGCACCGCGGAACGAACGGCCACTCCGGGAGCGGCGATATCCGGCTTGATGGCCGATCCGCCGTCGGGCGTGCAGGTGGTGGGCCCGCGCGAGGAGAAGGACGCGATGGGCCAGCCCGGGTCGTTAGCATTGACGGCGGCAACGGCCATGGTGCGATAGGCATCAGTTGCGCGGTCGGACGGACGACGCAACCCGCTGAAGCCTTCGTTGCCCGCCGAGAAGGTAATCAGGATTCCGGCGGCCTCGCACGCATCCAGGTAGCTCCAGAACGTCTCGTCGCACGGCGGGTAGCCGTGACCCGTGGTCAGTCCCCACGAGTTCGAGCACACCGCCGGTACATCCCAGTTGGTGGAGGGATCGCCGTCCGGGTCAAGCATCCATTCGAAAGCGAGGATGGCGTCGGCTGCGGTCTGAGGAATGCTCACCCTGTCGATCACCGCGGCGTGAATCCACTGGGCGCCGGGAGCGACACC
>JANQGB010001494.1 GCA_028277545.1 Phycisphaerae bacterium
TTGCGCTTGCACTTGAACAGGTTCGTTATGGTCTCGTCCGGTGCAGTTTCCACGACGTAGAAGGACTCGGCCATGTCCTCCCGGGCCTCGGCGTAGACCAGCCATCTGCCTCCCGTCTGCCGGTCGATCAGCGTGTCATGACGCAGACCGAAGATCTCGTCTGCGGCGGCAGCGGGCTCGCCCAGCAGGGCCGGCTCCATGGTGTCGATTTCCTGCCCGTCGATCACATCGCCCGCCAGCGTGAGCGCCAGGCTGATCGGATGGGCCCGGCAACCGGCGCCCAGGCACACAGCCGCTACGCCGACCCAACATGTGAGACAGATTCGTAGTGACAGACTAACAGTGCAGCGCAGGGTTCGTCGTACCGCTGGCTTCCAACCTGCAGATTCGCGATGCCGATGCAGGCAGGATGCCTGCGGTACGAAGGCGTGACGACCTTGCGCTGTACTGCTTATCATGGAGTCCCGCGATGATCGTTACGTTCAGGCGTTGCGTTTTTTGACCGAGCGGGGCGGGGCGATCACGCGCGCCAGCACGCACCGCCAGGCCTCATCCACCGCCGCGCCGGCTGCCGGCGGTCACCCTGGCGGGTGTCGCCTCGCTATCGGCCGCGGCGGGCCCCTGGGTATTGTCTTTGATCAGTGGGCTCACGACGTGGCGTATGAACCGCGAGCTGATGCAATCCGTGTGACCACCAGCCCAGCCGAAGCGCATATACTTACGCGACCAGCCCGTGTTGACGATGCGGTCCTCTGCACCGGGGGGCACGCGCAAGCCGACCTGGCCCGCCGAGTCCACGCCTCGCTCGCCGTCGATCGTGCCGTAGAACCGCACCGCGGCCAGCACCGCATCCTGAGTGGAGTGGAAGACGTAGATCTTGCCGTCTATGTGCCGCAGGGCATCGGTCACGTCATAGTCGTGCGACAGCGAGGATCCCAGCAGCACCAGGTTGTTGATCCGCACGTTGGAGGGCAGCTTCTCGAGAGCCCAGACGGCCACTCCCGTCCCCGCCGACAGGGCGATCATGTTAACCTGGTTATTTGGATATCGCTTGTAGTAGTCCTCGATCTCGCGAGCCAGCAGTCCGGCCCGGGCCTTGGCGTTGACGGTTACCAGTTGGTCCAGCAACGGATTGAAGGACATGGTCCAGATGAACGTCTGGACGTGTCCGCGGTAGCCGGCCTCGCGCAGACCGTCGGGCACGCCATTGGAGAAGGCGTCAAAATTGCTGGCGCCGCCTACGTAGAAAGTCTTGCCGAACGGCTCTGCCTCGCCGCGCTTCTGGCAACCCGCTCCGGCCGACAGCAGCGCCGCCATCGCGGCCAGCCCGCAGGCACAATCCCGTGTCAACTTGCGCACGGCCGTCTCCCCCGCTGAATGTCCACGACTCTTCCGAACCGGAACGAACTGCCTGGGGACCAGTGTAGGCTTGGGCCCCGGCCGGTCAACCCCCGGTGGTTCAGACGTGTAGACACGCCAGTCGCCTGGCGGTTAGCTTGTATGCCGGTTGTTCACGGGCTTGTAGCGACACCGGACGGCGATATGGCATCACCCGGCCCCAAGGTGAAAATCTGCGGCATCACTCGTCCACAGGACGCCGGCCTGGCCGCCGCCGCCGGTGCAGACGCCATCGGCCTGAACTTCGTGGCCGGCCCGCGCAAGATCACGCCCGCTGCAGCGATGGCCATCATCGACGCCCTTCCCGAACAGGTGGACACCTGGGCCCTGGTTGACGTACGCCAGGGCGACGTGCCGCCGGATCTGCGCGACCTGGTGGCCGATCAACGGATCACGCACGCCCAGGCGTACGGCCAGCTTCTGCCGGCCACGCTGTCACGCCTGAGCGACTACGGCCTGAAGACCGTGGCCGTCCGGCACGTTACGGGACCGGAGTTCGTAGACCAGACCAAAGATTGGCTGGACCAGTGCGCCCCACGCCGCCCGGACCTGCTGCTGCTGGACGCCGGCGGAGTCAAGCAACTGGGCGGCACCGGCCGTACACTGAACTGGAGCATGATCGCCGAACAGCGCGACGCCCATCGCCTGAACGACTGGCCGCCCATAGTCCTGGCCGGCGGTCTTACGCCGTACAACGTCGCCCAGGCGGCCGACATCGTCCGCCCCCAGTGGGTGGACCTCTCCAGCGGCGTGGAGACAGCACCTGGCATCAAGGATGCAGACAAGATGATGGCCCTGATTGAGGCGGTGCGCTCTTGACCTGGAACGCAGTTGCCGTTCGGTACGAGCTACGTTCTCGCGTGCGTTCACGTAACGAGCAATACGACACGGAGACGGTTCCCTCGACACGTCGGCCCGCCGCTGCTACTTTGGGTACGTGAAGCAAAGTGGAAGGAGCTGCGCATGTCGAATCAGGCGCTGGAAAACGGGCTGGCCGCGTTGGGTTTCGCGCGCCAGGTGACGCTTGGGCTGTTGGAGGACTTTCCTGAGGACAAGCTGTTTCACCAACTCGTGCCCGGCGGTAACCACGCCGCGTGGATCATCGGCCACCTCACGGTGACCGACGCGAACTATCTGGCGGACATAGCCCGGCAAGAAGCCAACTGCCCGGAAGCGTGGCGAAACCTCTTCGGCATCGGCTCCAGGCCAACGGACAATCCGGCTGACTACCCGACAATGCCCGACCTCCGGCAGCACTTCGACCGGCGTCGGGAGGAGTTGCTGGCTTGGTTCAAGTCGCTCGACGCGTCCAAGCTCGCCTCGCCGCTGCCGGAAGAGTTGGGGACGGTCGCCAAGACTTATGGTGCGACCATGTCCACCCTGGCGGTCCACGAGGGCCTGCACGCCGGCCAACTCGCCATGATCCGCAGATGCCTGGGCCTCGGGCCGAAGCTCTGGTGAAAGCCAGACGACCGGATAATGCGGACGAGGGACGCGCCTGGTTTTCTGTCTATGCGGAGGCTCGTAACCCAAATGACGGCGGCTTTCGAAGTCATCCTGTTTACCGACGGCGCCTGCAGCGGCAACCCCGGCCCCGGCGGCTGGGGCACCATCCTGCGGCACGTCACCACCGGCTCGGAGAAGCGGCTCTCCGGCGGCGACCCGGACACCACCAACAACCGCATGGAGATGCAGGCCGTCATCGAGGGGCTCAAGGCCCTCAAGAAGTCGCCGCTGCGGGTGCAGGTGGTCACCGATAGCCAGTACGTTTCCCGCGGCATGACCGAGTGGCTGCCCGGCTGGCTGCGCAACAACTGGCGTCGAGGCAAGAAGGCCAACAGCCCGCCGGTCAAGAACGTGGACCTATGGAAGGAGCTGGTCACTCTCTGCAACCAGCACGAAGTCGAGTTCCAGTTCGTCAGAGGCCACGCCGGCCACCCCGAAAACGAGGAGTGCGACCGCATGGCAGTTGAAGCCGCCCAACAGGCCGCGCGGTAAGCCGGCCAAACGCCCGCCCGAAGACGCCAATCAAGCCGCGCCACCTGTAGTGTGGCACCGGCGTCCCGCCGGTGAGAGCAGTTTCTTAAGTAGTTTCTGAAGTGTGGCACCGGCATCCTGCCGGTGAGAGCAGTTTCTGGAGCAGTTTCTTGAGCAGTTTCTGAAGTGTGGCACCGGCATCTTGCCGGTGAGAGCAGTTTCCTGAGTGCAAGACAGGCTTCCAGCCCGTAATCCTGCGCCAGAAAGTATCGCCCAACTCCCGTCACCACCCGGCTACGGGTGGTCCGCCTGCGGGTAGCCTATGAACTCCCGGTAGCACATCAGCCAGGCCTGGTAATCACGAAGTGTGATCTCGCCGTCCCCGTCGTAGTCACAGGCGGCGACGAACAGCGCATCGCCGTCGGCCAGGCCGAAGGACGCCCGGAAGATCGCGTAGTCGTCGGCGTCCACCCCGAGGTCACCATCGAGATCGCCACACGGCTCACACTCGTCTGGTATGCCGTCGCCGTCCTCGTCTGGACTCGTACCCAGGGCGATGTCACAGGCGTCGGGATTGCCGTTACTGTTGCAGTCCGATTCGAAGTCGCACGCCGTGTCATCACCCAGGTATGTGCCTGCGATCTCGGTAGTGCAGATGGACTCGGTCACCTCCCCGCACTGGAGCCCTGCGCAGCACGCTCCCACAGGCGACGGGCAGGGGTCGGAATCGCAACTAATGCCGTAGCCAAGCCACAGCCACTGGTCGATGGTGGGGCAGTCCGCCTCCGTGAGCTCGTAGCAGGTCTGGCCACCGGGGCTACAGCACGCCCCCAGACCGCACGGCGGTTCCAGTTCAGCGCACGAAACCCAGGCCCGGAACTGTAACGGCGGCTCGCAGGCCGACGCCGAAGCAACGTCGCTGCACACCCCGCTCTCCGTGTCACAGCAGGCTCCGGAGACTACCGGGCCATGGCTCTCCCACGGCCGGTAGTACTCGAGGTACGTGCCCCAGCTACTGCCCGACGCGTCGTAGCTGGGTCCGCCTGGCGGGGCCGGCTGACCGTGGCACATGGACCCCCCGCACATGTTCCCGGTGTGATTGCGGAAGATGGCCCCCACGCTGTCCGCCTGCGTCGCTTCGGTCGATGTCACCTGCGGATACCCGCCCGCGCCGATGTCTTCGATCACGTAGCTGAATCCGTATCCCGTTCGGCCGGCCAGCGTGCCGTCTCTGATCATGGGCTCGTTGCTCGATCCCTCGACCCCCGCTGCACCGTGCACGTTGTGACAGCTCGAGCAGGCCACCAGCGAATCCCAATCCCCCGGCCCCGACCCGGTCGTGGCGGCGTCCCAGTCGGAATCCCAGACCGTCATGATGTAGTTCATAATGTGGGCCACATGCTCGTTGACGTCGGCGCCGCTTCCCCAGGAGTACGAGTAGTTGCGGGGCGGATTCGGCAGACTGGCCTTGAAGTTACTGGAGATGCCGTTGCCCGGCGTGTCGTCCAAAATACTGTCCGAGTTGTGACACTCAAAGCACAGTCTGAACGCCGTCTGGCTCATCAGCCAGGCATCATAGCCGAAGGTGATGTTGTAGTTGGCCGGGATCATGAGCGGCACCTCGCCCCCCACGTACGACAGCCGATAGCCCGCCGCATAGGCTACGCCCGATTGAGTCGGACCGTAGTAGCCGGTATTGAAGGCGTATGTTCTGGGCTGCCCGTCAATATGCGTGGAAGCCGCGTCATGGCACTGCGTGCAGAGCACGGCTCCACTGCGACCGTGCCCGGTGGCGTAGTATCCCCAGGTCACGTCGTCGCCGGCCACCGGCGGGGCGCTCACCCCGCCAATCACGGAGGTGCCCGTGTCGTGGCAGCCCTCGCAGCTCACCGGCGTGCTGCTCTGCCAGTTCGCCATCCCTTCCGCCACGCCGTCAAACGGGCCATCCGGGCTGTGGCAGCCATCGCAGACATCCGTCTCGCTCAGTTCGATATTGCCGTTGGAGTTGGCGTCTGTGCCCGTGGCGAAACTGGCCAGGCCATTCTCGTGTGCCCCGTCCTCGCCTGCTGCGTGACAGACATAGCAGTCATCGATAGCCGGGCCGTTGAGCGCCGACATATGCGTGGCGTGCGCGCCGGCCCTGTCCGGCCACACCCACCAGTCCGGCGGCTGGCCGTGACAGTCCTCACAGGACCCTGCGGTGGGCAGTTCAACGGGCCGTTCGAGACCGGGCCGCGCCTCCGCGGAGCTGAAGCCCGCTTTGCCGGTCGCCGGCGACCGCGACTGCATCGCCGCTCCGGCCGTTGCCAGGCACAGACCGCCGCTCAGAACGACAACCGTCCGCATCTTCACCGTCAAATGCATCGCTCTGCCTCCTGACATGTGTCGCCCGTAGGCCGCAAGGCCGGCTCTGTTCCGCTCGGGCCGAGCCGGACTGCCAGCGCCAACTCGATAATGTTGAAGCGGCCTACTCCCCCGGGACAGACATTGTACCTGTATGTCAAATTGGCTTCAATTCACCAGTTGGCAATTCGCCGTGCGTTGGACAGGGTCCTCAGCACAGAACGCGCGGCGTCCCGTACGGTCGGCATCCAGACCTGTCGAGGCCCTGCAGTGGCGGCATCCGAAACCGGCGGACGGACGCTGGTTACGAGCTCTTCTGACGTCGCACCTGCGTCCCGCCAGTGGGGGGGGTAGTTTCTTGAGTGTGGCACCGGCGTCCCGCCGGTGAGAGCAGTTTGAATGTGGCAGCGGAGTCCCGCCGGTGGGGGGGTAGTTTCTTAAGTGTGGCATCGGCGTCTCGCCGGTGAGTGCAGTTTGAATGTAGCACCGACATCTCGCCGGTGGGGGGTAGTTTCTTGAGTGTGGCACCGGAGTCTCGCCGGTGAGAGCAGTTTGAATGTGGCAGCGGCGTCCCGCCGGTGGGGCGGTAGTTTCTTAATTGTAGCACCGACATCTCGCCGGTGGGGGGGTAGTCTCTTGAATGTGCCACCGGCGTCTCGCCGGTGAGTACAGCTTCTTGAGTGTGGCACCGGCGTCTCGCCGGTGAGAGCAGTCTACATGTGGAACAGGCATCCTGCCTGTGCATGCATCTGAATGACGCCGACACCACAAGATTAGGCAAACCTCGCACGACGGGTGGTTAACGGGCCGCTGTTGCAGCTGAAGCACGCGCTGAGGGCCATAGTCTGATCGCCACGGTCTTCCCGCCGTGATCCAGCCATGTGGCGGTGAGCCCCTGCATCGGCCGCACACCGAGCATTACGGCGCAAGCCCGCCGTACCGCAGGATTCCAGCCTGCAGTTCCGCGACAACGACGCAGCCGGGAAGCCTGCGTTACGCAGGCGCCATGACTCTGCGCAGTAGTGGTGGTTCAGGGGCCGCCTCAGACTCGCGTCATATCGACTACTTCCCGTTTCCTGAGCCAGGATGCTCACTTGAACGCGTGGTGTACAAACAGCAGGGCCAGCGCACCGGGTAGCAGCGAGATCAGGCGTAGCCATGCCGGTAATCGCCGAGCCGCCAACGCCAGGGGTGTTGACACCAGGAGCATAAGGACGCCGACGGCTCCAGCAGCCATGCCGGCAATGGCCACGCCGATCATGCCATCGCTCTCCGGATCTTCGCGAATCGTCTCCAGGCAACCGGCCACGACGGGCGTCGCTGCCAGCCACGCAACACAACTTATCGCAAAGAACACCACGGCCGAGTACTCGCCCGCGCCCCACTTTGACGCCTCCACCAACTCTGATGCTGGCTCTTCCATCCAATGTCTCCTCTTACTGTTCATAATTTCCTGAGACAGCAGCGCCGATGGTTCGGGCGGCACCTTTGATCCCTGCCGCTCGCTGGCAGCCCTCCGAGCAAGGGCCGCTCGTGTGGCACCGGCGTCCTGTCGGTGGGTGCAGTAAGTGTGGCACAGGCGTCTCGCCTGTGCAAGCAGTTTGTGTGAAGTACAGGCGACTCGCCTGGCGCACGCGGAGGTGTCAGTGCCGAATGGTCACAGTGCTTCCCCGCAGGTCCAGCCGCCCGGCTGCAAACAGCCGAACAGCCTCCGGATAAGCAACGCACTCCTGCTCGAAAACCCGGGCCGCCAGCGTGTCGGGCGTGTCATCCGGTAGCACCGGCACCCGTCGCTGCAGGATAATGGGGCCGCAGTCATACTCATTATCGCAGAAATGAACCGTGCAACCGCTCTCCGTACGCCGGGCGGCCAGGACGGCCTCGTGAACGTGGTGCCCGTAAAATCCCTTCCCGCCGAAGTCCGGCAGCAGGGCGGGGTGGATATTCATAACCCGCCCGCGGAAGGCCTCCGGGATGGGCCACAGCGAAAGAAAGCCCGCCATGCAAACCAGGTCCACCTTGGCCGCTTCCAGGGCCTCGGTTATCCGCGCGTTGAACTCGTCCGGCGTAGTCGTCTTCCGCTCGATGACCCGCACCGGCCGGCCGAACTTCTGAGCCCGCTGAATGCCGTACGCGTCCGCCCGCGACGAGACGACCACCTCCACCGTGGCCGGCAACCGCCCGTCCTCAATCTGCTCGCAGAGGTTCTGCAGCGTGCGTCCGCCGCCGGAGAGTAAGATGCCCAGTTTGATCGGTGGCCGGTCTTGCATAACTACCTCAACACTGTGCCAAACTCCCAAGCCAACAGCCCCGCCATAATGACGGCCGCGCCCGCCCCGGGCAAGGCGAACCATGCAAGCCGGCCAGTTCTCGCCCGGCCGGCGCACGCGCCCAGCCACGGACTTCAGGTAGAATGAGGCCGTCCTTCGCACTCCCGCCCGAAGGGCGCACGCAAGTAGCCAGGGGCTTCAGCCCCTGGTCGGATAGGCCCTTCTTCGTACTACCGCGCGGAGGGCGCACGCTCGTAGCCAGGGACTTAAGTCCCTGGGCTGGACGGATGACACCCTCTTCCTCTCCGCCCGAAGGGCGCACGCAAGTAGCCAGGGGCTTCAGCCCCTGGTCGGATGGGCCCTTTTTCGCACCTCCGCCCGGAGGGCGCACGTTCGTAGCCAGGGACTTAAGTCCCTGGGCGGATGGGCCCTCTTTCGCACATCCGCCCGGAGGACGCACGCAGGTAGCCAGGGACTTAAGTCCCTGGACTGGATTGGACGAATGAGGCCCAGTTCTGTCCCGCCCCACAAAGCCTGACGAGCCGCGAACTTCAGTTCGCGCGGACGCCCAAACGTCGATGACGCGCCCACCCGCTAGTGGGCCCGTTCACTATTACTTGTTGCAATAATAAATCCATATGATATACTTGGTATATGAACAGCTCACCCAGCGATATTGAAGAACGATCAGCCGAGACCCTGGGCCAGCGTCTGCGGCGTTTACGCCGCGAGCAACGCCTCAGCCAGGTGGAACTGGGCCATCTGGCCAACGTCAACCAGGGATACATCTCCGAGATCGAGCGTGACCGCCGCGATCCGCCGCGGCGAACCATCCGGGCTCTGGCCATCGCCCTGGACGTCCCGGAAGCAGTCCTGATCGGGGCGGGGCGGGATCACGACGCCCCGCAGGCTCTCGACACCCGGGCCCTGCCGCTGTTCGGCTCCGTGCCGGCCGGAGCACCCGCCGAATCGCAGGAACAGCTCGAGATGTTCCCCGTGCTGCGGCACCTGTGGGCCCCGGATTACTACTGCCTGCGCCTGTCCTACGACAGCATGGAACCCACCCTCAAGCCTGGCGACATCGTGCTGGTGCACTACCGCCCGGACGTCGAGCCGGAGCACGTGCCCGGGCGGATCTGCGCCTGCCTGGTCGACGGCAAGCCCACCCTCAAGCGGGTCAGCGTCGAGTATCGCGACGGCGACCGGGTCATCATCCTCCGCGGCGACAATCCCGCCGTCCCCCCCATGCTGATCGACGAGTCACGCGGCTTCTCCATCCAGGGCATCGTCGTAAAGCTCGTAGCCAGAGAGCTTTAGGTCGCCGTATCCTGCCGCCCGCATAAATATTGCAAATTTATTGACAGGCGTTGATTCTGGTGATATAGTTAGGTTGATGTTTGGGTGGCTGTCGTGGCCTTGGGGTAAGAAGCGGCCGGCACCTTGTGGGGACAAGATGCCGGCCAATGGGGGGCAAAGCAGTGCGAGGGGTCATGGAACCGGACGGCGGAGGGGTGGTCTGCGAGGCCGGCTGCAGTTCACGGGTCGCTCGGGTGGCGTCGCAGTTTGGGCTGCCGCGACATGTGTTCGGGGGTGGGGTGGCGGATCCGATCCGCGTGCGGTTGGGCGCGGGTCGGATCACCGCCTTGGTGGGGCCGTCGGGCAGCGGCAAGACCACCGCCCTGCGTCAGCTTGAGGCCAAGTTCCCACAGGCACACAACGTTGACCGGCTGCGCTTTCCGCGTGATTGCCCGGTGGTGGACGCGGTGCTGCCCGAAAAACCGCTGGCTGACGCCCTGGCCATCCTGAGCGGCTGTGCCCTGGGCGAGCCGCGGCTGTGGGTACGTTCCTACGACGAGCTTTCCGAAGGGGAGAAGTTCAGGGCCCGCCTGGCGCGGGCCCTGGGGCTGCAAGCCGGCAGTCGGGTGCCGGCCCCGCTGCTGTGTGACGAGTTCTGTGCGGGGCTGCACCGCAGGGCAGCGCGGGCCATTGCCTACAACCTGCGCAAGCTGGTTACGCGGCTCGGCCTGAACCTGGTAGTGGCCACCAGCAACGACGACGTACTGCCCGACCTGCAGCCGGACACGCTGATCCGCCTGGCCGGCGATGGGCGACGCGAGGTTCTGGAGCGCTCGCCGGTCAGGCGGCCACTCAGCCTGGCCCGCAGGTTGCACATCGCCGCGGGCAGCAAACGGGACTATGCCGCCTTCGCCGCCATGCACTACCGCGGCAGCGACGGACTCGGCTTCGTGGACAAGGTCTTCGTGATGCGCCTCGGTATCGGGGGCGAGCCGATGGGCATCGTCGTGTACGCCCACGCGCCGCTGGAACTCGCCCTGCGCAACAAGGCCACCAGGGGCCGCTTCTCCGGAAACCCGGCCCGGTTGAATAGGGAACTCCGTATCGTACGCCGCCTGGTGATCCATCCCGACCTCCGGGGCTGCGGCCTGGGGCACCGGCTGGTACGGGAAACGCTTCCAGCCGTCGGCACGAGCTACGTCGAGACGCTGGCCTCCATGGGGGCGGTGAACCCGGTGTTCGAAAAAGCGGGCATGCAGCGAATCGGGCAGTGCGCCCTGCCGCGCGAACAGCAATCCGCGCTGGAGGACCTGCGCGGCCTCGGTGTCGATCCGCTGGGCCGGGACTTCCTGGCCCAGATCTCCCGCCGGCCGCGGGTCCGGCGCCTGGCCAGGCGGATGGCCTACAACTGGTACCGGGCCACGACCGGGTGCGGCCAGCGGCGGGCAAGGCGGCAAACGCCACAGGCCTTGGCCCAAACCGTTCGCGGCCTGGTCGGCTCACAACCCGTCTACTACCTATGGCACCGGCCCGGCGGGTGCACGGATCAGGGGGACAACGTGCGGCACCAATGTACCGCCGCAACACGACTGGATCGTAACGACACGCGAACTTCAGTTCGCGCGGACGCTACTGACCGTAACGACACGCGAACTTCCGTTAGCGCGGACACAACAAGACCGAAACGAGCCGCGAACTTCAGTTCGCGCGGACGCCCAAACGTCGACGACACTGGCCACACGCGTCGATCAAAAACGCCGGAAGCTCCGAGGAAGTACACCAGGGTGTCGAAAATGGGGGGACCAAGTTGGCGCCGCAACACAACAAGACCGTAACGAGCCGCGAACTTCAGTTCGCGCGGACGCCCAAACGTCGACGACACTGGCAACACGCGTCGATCAAAAAACGCCGGAAGCTCCGAGGAAGTACACCAGGGTGTCAAAAAGGGGGCACCGAATTGGCGCAGCAACACAACAAGACCGTAACGACCCGCGAACTTCAGTTCGCGCGGACGCCCAAACGTCGACGACACTGGCCACACGCGTCGATCAAAAACGTCGGACGCTCCGAGGAAGTACACCAGGGTGTCTAAAGGCGGCACCAGGGGAATAGCCGGAACCAGAAAAGGGGGGATACTGCTATGGCCTCGATCTCATACCTGCGGCGGATTCTTGCGCCTCTGCGTTCACGAAAGGTGCGCGTGGCACTGGCCACCGTGGCGGCTGCTTTCGCCGCCGAGTACGGCCTGGAGGTCAGCAGCGAACTGTTGCTGACCATCCTGAGTCTGGGCGCATCGGTGATCCTGGGGATCGCCATCGAGGACGCGGGCGCAAAATCCGCTCACTCCTCACGGACGGCATGAAACTCCCTGCCCGCTCCTCCTGAGGATCGAGGCCGGCAGCGCCCATCGACGCCGCGTCGTGCCGCCCCACCGCTGGGGCGGCGCGGCCGGTGCCGATCGCTCATCTGGTGTCGGTGTGGACTTGTGTGTTGATCGGATTGGCCCGGCCGGAATCAAGGATGCCTTCGAGCAGAATACGTAGCGTGTGATAGGCCCGCATGTCGAGCGTGTAACCCTCGGCAGGCGGAGTCTGGCGGAACGTGACGGCTACCGGCGCGTGATTGGCGTCGAAGATCACCTCGACCCACTCATCGGCGAAAGTGAGGCGACCACCATCGTGCTGGCAGTCCAGGGAAT
>JANQGB010001080.1 GCA_028277545.1 Phycisphaerae bacterium
AGCCACAGCGACCTGTCGGCGGCCGGGCCGGCGGTGGTCACCTCGACGTTCGCCCTGGGGCCGGGCATTGCCTCTGAGAGTGCAAACGGGTTGCGGACCGCTGCTTCGATCCGCAACCCGATGGAGATTCCAGTTCAGGCCTGCGACGCGACCGCCGCGGTGCAGGCGATTCTGTCAGGCTACTTCCAGACCGCGCCCGGCGGCAACTGCGTCTTGGAATTCACCGTGCCGGGGAAGCCGTACAGAAGCTCGAAACCGTTGGCCGTCAGCGTCTTGGACTTCACCGGGGCGGCGTGACCGTCGAAGAAGGCCGTCTGGGTCGAGCCGTCCAGCTTGCTGGCTCGAATCTTGGACGATATCTGATCCCGCTGGTCGGTGGACTCGAAGGTATAGCCCTTGCGGCCTTTGGCGAAGTGGGGGGCAAAGTTGGGCAGCGCCTCGCCGCTCCAGTCCCACTGGTACGGGCCTTCCTGCTGCAGCTCGGTCAGGAACGCGTTGGTCCGGTTGCGATACCAGGCCTCCGCGATCATCCACTCGTCCGAGGTGCGCTTGATGCGGCTGAGCGCCTGCGGCGGGAACTGCTCCGCCAGGGCCTGGACGTCGGGGCCCGCACCCATCCAGGGGCTGAAGCCGAAGTACTGCGGCGGTGAGGTCGTCCGCAGATTGCCCATGGCTCCGCCGGATGAGCCTTCATCAACGTTGTTGTCGCCCACGTTGTTGAGCACGTAGTGGGTCGGGAAGACGTACCGCCCGCCGACGCTGGCAAACCGATTGAAATTGGACTCGGGATTCACGGCGTCCAGAACGGGGCAGGTGGCGACACGGTCGGTCATGCTGTTGGCCGTGGTCTGACTATCATTAAAGGTGTTACGTAATTTCCACGTCAACTGCCGCTCCTGCGAAAATCTGGCGCTGGCTTCGCTCATCGGGTTGACGGGATTCTCCATCAGTGCCTTAAGGCCCTGGTTACGATATATGGCCGGATGCAGCGGGCCTGGGAGCCGTCCGTTCGGCTCTATGCCCGTGTACACCATTACACCGGTGCCCAGGGACTTGAGGTTGGCCAAACAGACCAGCGCCTTGGTCTGCTCACGGGCCTTCTGCAGCGACGGCAGCAGAATCGAAATCAATAGCGCGATGATCGATACCACCACCAGTAGTTCAATTAGCGTGAACGCAGCCTTCGCGCCACGGTGCCGACTTGCCATGTACTTGTCTCGCATCATCGCATTCCGTCCCTTCTTGTCTCTCAATACTGGAGGACAGAGTATCTCGGCCCCGCACCCTTCCGGCACAAGAGCCGCTTACAACGGAGCATCGCTCCCACAAACACACACGTGGGTGCTGAAGCTATCCCAGGCCCACATTATATAAGCCTAGCACGTAGAGCGATATGTTGCAACCAAGCATTACAGCTTTAGGCGGCGTCGACGTGGCCGAAACCTGTCAATCGCCGCTCGGCAGCGCGGACATCGAGATGAAATGCGGTATATGCCCGACCGGCGCTGGTGACTCCAATCGTCTAATACGCTTCCGCTGTCACCCGGCTGCTCATCAGCCAGGTGTGGACAGCGCACAGTAGGGCCGGACTGGACAATGCTGCGGCCGCGGCTGTCGCTCGTCAACTCGCCCCGGCGGCGTGTGCCTGTGATCGCCCACACAAGCGCTAGTGAAACTCTGTAAGTGGTGAATGCTGAATCGGGCTGCGCGCTCTTTGGAGACACATGACGAGCCCGATATTATTCCCTGAACCAGGCACCATCGAGGCAGTATTTCTGCCTTCCATAGGGTCGGCGTAGCCTTGAACCTGCTCTGGCGTCTTGACTAAACTACAGAAGAAGGGCTGTGCGTTACTACCTACCCGATTGCCTATCGGGAGCGCTCGCCGGTTCTCGATCCGCGCGGACCGAGGTTCCCCACAACCCGTGTCAAGGGGCAGGAGAGATGCGTCGTTTTCCAGTTGTCATTGTTGTGCCCGCTTTGGTGTGCGTTCTGCTGGCGATCTACCCCGGCTGGGCCGAGGAGATGGAGGGTGAAGCGCAGGCGCGTGACGCCGTTTCGGCTGTGGTTGCCGGCCTGAGCGCAGTGCCCGGCGAAGCCGGCACGGGCCTGCTGCCGGAAGGTACCACCGTAGACCGTGCCGAGTTGACCGGTCCGATACTTAACATCGATCTGACTCTCCCGCCCGGAGCAAGTGATTGGCGTCTGTCACCGCTGGACGTGCAACGCTGTAGTCAGGCGTTGGCCGCTCCGTACAGTGATCGGCCTGCGTTTGGGGGCGTGGTGGTCAGGCTGCGAAGCGCCGTTGGCGACGCCTACAAACTTCTCGGCGATCTGGCCAGCGAAGTTGTGGCTCCCGCTCCGGGCGCGGAATCGGACGCTCCTCCCGACCTGGCGGTTAGCGAGGTGTCACACCGGACGTATGACCATGCTCGCCAGTCCGGCGCTCGGGGGCCGGCCGCCCCGGCCGCGCGGCAGCCTGCCGGAGCACTCTCGGGGGTGGTCGTCTTTTGCGCCGGTGGTCACGGCTGGACGGCAGGGGATACTTCCTGGTTTCTCCAGCGTCCTGTCCTGTTGGAGATGAACGAGGATTACGGCAATATCGAGCAGCTCAACTACTTCGTCAACTACGCCTATAACGCTGGAGCAACGGTCGTACCCTTCAGGCCCGTGGGGTACCAGCCGATCGAGATCGTGCTGGACAACGACGATCCCGGGGTCACCTACACCGGGAGTTGGTCCAACGGCACGGCCTCCAAGTACTACGAGAATAACGTCACATCATCAGGCGTACGGTACGAGGCCGCTTCCGCCAGCAGCGTAGAGACGGCCACGGCGCGCTACACGCCGGTCATCCCCGAAACCGGGCTCTACCCGGTGTACTGCTTCACGCCTCCGGGATCCAACCGTGTCCCGCAGACCTACCGGATTCAACACGCCGCCGGCCTTACCGAAGTCGTGGTGGATCACCGCGACGTGGGCAACGGCTGGGTCTGGCTGGGTGAGTTCTTCTGCGAGGCTGGCGGAGTCAATTATGTCGAGATTACAAACGAGGCGGCGATTTCCGGGGCGGTGATCGCCGACGCGATTCGTTGGGGCAACGGGATCGGCGACATCGTTCGCCCCGGCCCGGGCACGTTGAGCGGCTACCCGCGCAACGAGGAATGCCAGCGTTACTGGGCCCAGAGCGAGCTGGGCAACAATGCCGTGGGCTTCTCGGCTTCCAGTATCTGGGACGCGAGCTCCAGCGACCAGAGCGACAACATCAGCACTGGCAGCCGATGGGCCCGGGAGATGAACCAGGTGCCGGCCGGCGGCGTGCTGGTCGATCGCTGGAAGCGCGTCTACCTGGAGTTCCACAGCAACGCCTTCAGCGGGGGCGCTCGCGGAAGCATCGCCCTGATCAGCGCCAGCGCCCCGACCACCTACCAGGAGGAGTACGCCACGTTCATGTCGGATGAAGTGGATGGCGACATGCTCATTCTGGACAGTGACTTCGAGCACGAGTGGTACGACC
>JANQGB010000255.1 GCA_028277545.1 Phycisphaerae bacterium
AGGTCTTTCTGATCGCGTCGAAGGATTTGCGCACCACGACTTCCGGCGGCCTGTACATTCACGCCGTGCTGGTGGACCGCACGGGGCAGATACCGGCCCGCATGTGGCAAGCGTCCGAAGCAATCTACGCCACTATGCCGACAGGCGGCTTTATGCTGATCAAGGGCCGGGCCGAGAGCTACAAGGGTTCGATGCAGTTTATCATCGAGGCCCTTCGCGCGGTGGACCAGCCCAAGGAGATCGACTTGGCCGATTTCCTGCCGCGCACCGAGGGCGACATCGAGGAGATGTGGCGGCGGACCCAGGAGATCCTGGGCGAGATTCAGAACGAGTACGTGTCGGAGTTGATCGGCCAGTTCCTGGCGGACGAGGAGTTGGTCCGGCGGTTCAAGATCGCCCCCGCAGCCCTGCAGATGCATCACGCATACCTTGGCGGGTTGCTGGAGCACACGCTCAACGTGCTGGAGATGGCCCTGCTGGTAGTGCCGCGGTACCCCAAGGTATCGCTGGACCTGGTGTTGGCGGGCGTCTTCCTCCACGACATCGCCAAGATCGCGGAACTCAAGTACGACACCAGCTTCGCCTTTACCGACGGGGGGCAACTGGTCGGCCACATAGTCCAGGGCGCCATCTGGATCGAACTCAAAACCGCCACCGCCGCCAAGAAGATGGGCAAGCCCTTCCCCGCCGAGATCAAGTGGGTGCTGCAGCATATTGTCCTGGCCCACCATGGGCGCTACGAGTTCGGCAGCCCCAAGCTGCCCGCCATCCCCGAGGTGATGGCCGTCCACCACCTCGATAACATTGACGCCAAGCTGAACATGATGCAGCGTGAAATCGACACTGATCCCGACCCGAAAAACCGCTGGACTCAGTACTCCCGCGCTCTGGAAACCAGGCTCTACAAACCCGACGTGCTCAAAACTCCCGCCGACCCGAATAGTTAGAAGTGACAAACCATGCGATATACCCAGATGACCGACCAACAGGTGGACTCAATGCTGCAGACCATCGGCGTCCGCAGTATTGACGATCTCTTCTCCGTCATCCCGCAGGAGCATCGCCTGCAAGGGCGCTTGAACATTCCCAACGGTGTGTCGGAGATGGAGATTCTCGAGGATGTGGCGGCCCTGGCCGGCAGGAATGCCGACACCGGGCAACGCGTCTGTTTCATGGGCGCGGGGGCCTACGACCACTTCATACCGACGCTGGTCGATCACCTGGCCATGAAGGGCGAGTTCCTGACCGCCTACACACCCTACCAGGCGGAGGCATCGCAGGGATCGCTGCAGGCCTTCTACGAGTTCCAGACCATGGTCTGTCAGTTGACCGGGATGGACGCGGCCAACGCTTCCTTGTACGAGCAGGCCAGCGCGGTCGCGGAAGCAGTCCTTATGGCCCGTACTGCTACCCGCCGGGATCAGGTGGTCGTGTCCCAGGCGGTTCATCCGGACACGCCGCAGGTGCTGGAGGCCTACATCACCGACCTGCCCATCGAGCAGGTCTCCGTCCCGGCCGGCCAGGGGATAACCGAGCTGAACGCGCTGGCCGCTGCGGTCGACAAGAACACCGCCGCCGTTGTAGTGCAGTCGCCCAACTTCTTTGGCTGCATCGAGCGGCTGGACGATGCCGCTCGCATCGCCCACGACGCCGGAGCGCTGTTGATTGCGATAGTCGACCCGATCAGTTGCGGACTGCTCAAGACGCCCGGCGAGTTGGGGGCCGACATCGTGGTCGCGGAGGGCCAGCCGCTGGGTATACCGCTGTCGCTGGGCGGTCCGTACCTGGGCCTGCTGGCCTGCCGAGAGAAGTTCCTTCGCCGGATGCCCGGAAGGATCGTGGGGCGGGGCAACGACGCCCGCGGCACAACTTCGTTCTGCCTGGCGCTGCAAACTCGCGAGCAACACATCAGGCGGGAGCGGGCCACCAGCAACGTCTGCACCAACCAGGGGCTGATGGCACTGCGGGCCTCGGTATATCTGGCGGCCATGGGCAAAGAGGGCCTGGCGGAGGTGGCGTCACGTTGTGTGGACAAGGCCCACTACGCGGCTGAGTGTATCGCCGCCCTCGACGGCTACTCACTGAGGTTTGAGGCCCCGTTCTTCAAGGAGTTCACCGTCCGGACCACACGCGGCATAGCCAAGGTTCTGAATCACTGCCACGAACAGGGCATCCTGGCTGGCGTGCACGTAGGCTGCTGGCACGAGAACCTCAGCGACTGCTTCAGTGTGGCGGTCACCGAGAAGCGAAGTAAGGAAGAGATCGACCGGCTCGTCAAGGCACTGGAGACGGCTTAAGCACCATGACCCGCGATAACGACACGACCACGGCTCATCAGAATGAAACTCGCCTGCTGTTCGAGTCCGGCTCACCGGGGGCACGCGCGGTCTTGCTGCCGGACTCCGACGTACCGGCGGTCAACCGCCGCAAGGCGATTGGCGCAGAGCTCCTGGCGGAAGCACCTCCACCGCTGCCGGAGGTCGGGGAACTGGACCTTGTGCGCCACTACACCCGCCTGGCCCATCGCTGCTTCAGCATCGACGAGAACTTCTATCCGCTGGGTAGTTGCACGATGAAGTACAACCCGCGGATCAACGAGCGGGCGGCGGCCCTGCCCGGCATGACCAACCTGCACCCCTACCAGGTGGACGGTGACATACAGGGCCTGCTCGAGCTTCTGTATCGGTTGCGGACCGACCTGGCGGAGATCGCAGGGCTGGCGGACGTTACTCTGCAACCGGCGGCCGGCGCTCACGGCGAGATGACGGGGCTGATGATAATCGGCGCCTACCACCGGGACCGCGGGCAGGCGCGGCCCAAGGTGCTGGCTCCGAAGTCGGCCCACGGCACCAACCCCGCCACCTGTACCATGTGCGGCAAGGATTACGTGCAGATACCGTCGCACGATACCGGCCGCCTGGATCTTGATGCCCTCCGGGCGGCCGTGGACGAGGAGACCGCGGCCCTGATGATCACCAACCCCAATACCGAGGGCGTCTTCGACGAACAGATCGGCGACATCGCCGACATCCTGCACGAGAAGGGCGCCCTGCTATACCTCGACGGGGCCAACATGAACGCCATCC
>JANQGB010001087.1 GCA_028277545.1 Phycisphaerae bacterium
CGAAGGCGAAGGCGAGGGTGAAGGCGAAGGTGAAGGTGACGCGGAGGGTGAACTAGCGACAGGCGGTAAGATTCCCGAAGTTCCCCTGACGGCTGAGCAACTGGAGCAGTTTGAGACTGCTAACGAAAGCTGCCTAGTTTGCCATGCCACCATGAACCCGGCGATGATCGAGGACTTCAAGTTCTCGAGCAAGGCCCGGGCCGGGATCACCTGTGAGGCCTGCCACGCCGACAATGAGGAGATAGCGGTCGGGGAAGGGCATCGCTTGCTGCCTTCTCCGGAGACCTGCGGTGCCTGCCACCCGCACCAGTACGAGGGGCACCGGGCCAACCGGCACTCCGTGTCCTACATTCGCATGCTGGAGTGCGGGCGGTATGACGACTTCCCGAAGGAATTCGGCGTGGGCTCGGGCTACCACTTCAACGAAGACGACGTGGCTCAGCTCGAGCAGTTGATGAACAGTACGGGTCAGCCCGAGCCGGCTGACGCGGTGGTGACCAGCGTTCAGATGTGTGGCCAGTGCCACAACGTTGAGAATCGTTGCGACTCGTGCCACTTCCGTCATCGCTTCTCGACCGAAGAGGCTCGCGACCCCATGTCCTGCGCCACCTGCCACATGGGGCCGGATCACCCGCAGATCGAGATGTACCAGCACTCCAAGCACGGCAGCCGTTACGAGGTGTACGGCGATAGCGAGACGGTGCCGGTCTGCGTCGATTGCCACATGCCCTACAACACGCAGATGCTGGGCAAGAAGACGGCCGAAGACGGCACCGTGTACACGGATCACGACCTGTCCATGGGCATCGCCTATGGTCCCATCGGCGGCGGCACCACCCGCAAGAGCCACGTGTTGGAGGGCGAGACGAATCGAGTGAAATTCAGCGCCCGCGATGACGACGCGGCTTTCCCTGACGGCTTGTGGCTGGAGCGTGCCGACGGCAAGCTGTATGACGCGGCGGACGGCGGCAACGTTGCCTTCGAGAACCTGGCCGAGATGGGCTTTGCCGACGAGTCGGGCAACGGCAAGCAGGATTACGTTGTTGTGCAGGAAACCGACGACGAGGAGAAGCTGCTGGCCGAGCGGGCCTTCATGCGCGACGAGGTATGCGGGCAGTGTCACACGGAGAACTATGCCGACGAGCAACTGCTCATCGCCGACCTGATCCACGAGAATACCAAGAAGATGCAGGCCGAGGCCCTCGATATTGTCAAAGCCATGGCCATCACCGAAAGCCTGCACATCAACGTCGATCAGCGCCCCGGCAATCCGGAGACCGGCACTACCGGCCTCTATGGGGCCAACATGATCCTGCGCAACCTGGACCAGATCGAGACCATGTACTTCAAACTGATGAAGTACGACAACGTCAAGACCTGGAAGGGGGCCTATCACCAGAACCCGGACTATACCCACTGGTACGGCTGGCAGGCGCTTAGCATGCACGTCGATGACATCGGCAGCGAGGCCACCGACCTGGTCCTGACCAGCCTGTGGATCGACGGCCTGGAGTATCCCGGAGAGACCGGCGATCTGGTCGTGGACGGGCTCTACCAGGGTGTCATCTTCGAGTCCGGCAGTATGGACAACATCTACGACAAGTTCCCCGGAGCCGGTGACCCCGGCGCGGATCAGCCGATCGACGTGAACATGGACGGCGTGCCGGAGTTCACCCCGGTCGACGGCTCACCCGGCGTATTCACCTACGACGGCGGAGAGATCACCTTCAAGTAACCCAAGCCCGCAGACCCTAGCCCCGCGGCCCGCTCGGTGCACTCAGCAACCCGAGCGGGCCGCGTCTGTGCGCTGGATCAGACTTGGACCATCTGGCTGTTTGCCAGCGGGGGTGCGATCCGGTGATGGCCCGTAAAATGCCAGTTGCGCAGGGTTGGACCGCCGAAGAATAATATCAGCAAGGTGATAGTCACTACTATTGGGGCGTGAACCTGTGGAGGCACACCCCAAGTTGTCAAGCCCCAGAAGCAGAGGCAGCCGGCGAGGGCGGCGGTGAGCGGGGTGACGAACATGAAGTCATAGCCCGGAATCAGCCAGCGGCGGGTGCGCAGTCGCCCCCAGAAGCTGATCGGCGGCGCGTGGCCGAAACGATACACGAACAGCCGACCCAGCGGGCCGAGGAGCAGTGTGATGGTGACGATGCTGTGCGCGCTTTCCAGCCGCTCAGCCTCATCCGTTACCGATGATAGAATCAGGTAACACGCCCAGGCGGTGAACAGGACACCCAGAGTGCGGTTCTCGCCGGACAGCGCCGGTCTTGCCTTCTCCGGCCCCAGCGATTCATATGGCCATCCAGTGCGTTCGGAGACTTTTGCGCGCTGGTGTTTGTCTGAGAGGCCTACTGCGAGAGCGGACGCCAGGCTAGCGTCAGATGCGCCCCCGTTGCGCGAGTCGCTGTTTTGCCACGGAAAGGACGCCAGCGACCTGTTCAAGCCCGCGCGGCCAACCACAACGGCGACGCAGACTAGCGCCAGTGCGACCTCGACATCGGCGTAAAAACGCAACCCCAGCGCTACCAGGAAAAGCACGAGCCAGGCGAACCGCGCAACATTCCTAGCCGTGAGCGTCAGAGTCACGCCAGCCAGGTAGCCACACAAAGCGATCAGGGGTGCCTCCAAGCACGACTCCTGCTGGCAGACCCAGACTGCCAGGGTGAGGGCGCCCAGGGGAATGGCGTCCTCCCACACGAGAAGCACAGGCCCCTCGGGCAACGGGCGTTCGACAGTCCACGGCGTTGTACGCAACCACGCCAGATAGCCTGGTCGCCACATAGGGTGAAAGGCTGCCGCGCGATAGACTCCGTACAATGCGCATATGAACAACGTAAACACTGCGGGCGCCCGGAAGGACTCAGCTTCAGCCGGCAGTCCCAGGTGCCGCAGCCAGAGCAGCGGTAGCCAGAGCAGGGCATAAACGGTCACGGCGAGCATCAACAGCCGGGGTGGCGGTAAGATTTGACGCACGCGTTGCATTGTTGTCATCGTTCCAGAAGGTATCGCTCGATGTTCCTGGTGGTCTCGGGGTGGACCAGGCTCTCCAGCGCTTCGGCCAGCGTGTCGGAATTGCCGGCACTGCGGCGTAACTCAACTGGCGTTGCGCAGGCGAGGAGTTCACCGTCGCGAATGACCGCCACGCGGTGCGCCACCTTCTCGACGACTTCCGGAAGTTGGGTCGCAAGCAGGACGGTCACGTCCTTCCGCTGAGACAGGAGCTGCATCACGCGAGTCAGCGCCAGGATGGCGGAGGAATCCAGTCCGCCGGTGAACGGTTCGTCCAGCACCATGACAGGGGCCTCGGTCACCAGTGCCGCGCAGATCGCGGCCTTCTTCTGCTGGCCGTGCGAGTACGTGCGGAGCGGCGAGTCGCCGTGCTCGCCAAGGTCGAACAGCTCCAGCAACCGATCGATATGGTCCATCAGCCTTGCACCGTCTATGCCGTAGATTCGCCCCACGGCGAGCAAGAACTCCCGTCCGGTGGAGTCGCGCGGCAGCCATGGCTGGTCGGGCAGATAGACGACCTGTTGGCGGATGGCGAGTTCGTCGCCTGCTGACGCGCGGCGGCGCAGCCCGCCTATTTCCACGCTGCCGGACTGTGGCCAAAGGACACCCGCCACGACTTTCAGCAGTGTGCTCTTGCCCATACCGTTGGGGCCTACCACGGCCATCAGCTCGCCACGCTCGATAGTCAGCGTGAGACGCCTGAGTACCGGCCGTACGCCATAGTGCTGGGTGACTTCCTTGACGTGTATCATGTGATCCGCACGCGAATTGCTACGCTAGCAGCGACTGCGTGCGCTCCTTCCACTATCTAGTATGCAGGGCTCATGCCGGGTGGCACAGTATAAACAGCGCGGTTCTTTGGAACGCTGTGACACACGACCGGCAGCACGATCGTGCTTCACGATCCGCGGAGGTGGCCGAGGACTACGTGAACTCTGCCGGCAGCAGGCCCTCGGCGATGTCCTGGAGGGCGTCGCTGTTCAGAATGCGGAAATCGGCCTGCTGGACATGCCCGACGCCCAGCGTATCCGCATTCTGAACAGCGACGCCCTCCAGGACA
>JANQGB010001089.1 GCA_028277545.1 Phycisphaerae bacterium
GTCGTAGCGGTCGTGGATTCCGCGCACGATTGCCAGTCCCTGCTCGACCATGCCCTCCCAGATCATGTGCCCCGCGACCTGGTACTCGATGCCGGTCCAGACCTCGTTGCGGTAGCGCACGCCCCGGCCGAGGTGTTCGCTCTTGGGCCAGGTGCAGGTGAACAGCCCTGCCTCGCTGGGGCTGGCGAACCAGCGTTCGGGATGGTGCAGGGCGTTGTGCGGTCCGACGTCCGGCGCCCAGTTGTACTTCCACACCGAGTCCAGCGCCGCCCGCACGTGGCCTTCCGGGTAGAGCAGGCCCAGGCCAAGCTGACGTGCCCAGCCCTGCCCGAAGAGTTGATCGGAAAGGCATCCGTGGCCGTACTGGTGATCGGGGTGCTGAGCAGGGTCCACGTCCTGGATGAAGTACTCGCCGTTCCACAGGCGTTCCACCGACAGCCGACTGCCGGACTCAAAGATCGCCCGCAGGCGCGCCGCCAGCGTCTCGTCGCCGACTTCGCGGGCCATCTCTTCGCCAGCTCGCAACGCCGCCAGGTACAACGAACCGACGAACGTGTTGGCCCCCTCGAAGTTGATGTCGTACGTGTTGTGCTGACTGCCCTCGATCAAGCCGTCGTCATCGGCGTCCTGCCCGATGCAAAAGTCCAGTACCTTCCTGATGTTGGGCCAGCTCCGCCTGAGAAACGCGTCGTCCGCCGACATCTGGTGTTCGCGGTAACACTTCAGGATTGTGCCGCACTGCCCGTCGGCGGCGTAGGCCTGGTGGTGTTCGCCGCGGAAGCCGACCAGTCCATCGTCGTGCAGGGCGACATCGAGATCCTGCATCTGGCGGGCCGACCGTTCGAGATCCGGAAACAGTCGGGCTAAGGCCTGGGCATAGTTCCAGACATGCGTGCACGTCCCGTGACAGCAGCCGACGCCCTCCCAGGCCCAGAAGCGCCCATTCTTCCACCATTGGCAGGTGTTGGTGGCCAGGTTTCCGACAGTCGAGTGCAACCGATCGAGCAGCCAGTACGGGAGCGTGCTGTCGTAGAACGTGTCGTGCCACCGGCGGGTCTGCTCTGTCAGTCGCGACAGATGGTCGAAGACGTAGTGAGTCACGTCCGCGGCGTCCTCGAACCAAGTGTCATACCTCTGCCCGTGCTCACGGTTGGGCATATGCCAGGCTACGACGAAGGTGAAGTCGCGCCTCTCGCCCGGGGCCAACTGCTCGAAGGACGTGGCCAGGGCCGAACTGTACGAGTCCGATGACGGATGAACCTCACTCGGCTCGGTCTGGAGGTTCTTACCAAGGTCTTCAACGATCGAACCGAGCTTCTCAGCCTCGGCGCCGCCGACAGTGGACTGGCCCACGGCCAGTGTCACGCTGCCGAAGTCCTCCAGTTGGTCGACGGTCATGCCCGTCCCGAATCGACGGTGGTCGGACAGGGTGATCTGATCGACGTTGATGTGGCCCCAGCCGCCCTGCCGTTGATCGACGATCTCGATACGTGCCGGTCGGCCAGCGAACTCCCGCACGTTCCACGAGTGCCACAGCAGCCGCTCCTCGCTCTGGCCCGTGGCGGTGCGGACCACGCTGCCATCGACCAGCAGGTTCACGCAGGTTTCGCCGGGGTGGTTACCGCCACCGATCAGGAAGTTCAGATACGGGCGGTCCAGGTTGAACTCCGGCGAGGTCAATCTGCC
This sequence comes from Phycisphaerae bacterium, assembly GCA_028277545.1. GTDB lineage: Bacteria > Planctomycetota > Phycisphaerae > UBA1845 > UBA1845 > JANQGB01. The sequence goes on from JANQGB010001089.1 coordinate 1,687, forward strand.
GCGTGAGTCGTCGCCACCGGCGAAGGTGTTCACCAAGCCGGCCCCTTGATAACCGGTGACGGCGTTCTGGTTCTCCAAGGTGCCGGCGGCAGGCCCATCGCCTAGCGCCCGCCCCTCGGCCTGCCAGTCTCCGTAGCTGTCCCCTTCGAAGTCGACCAGCACGATGTCCGGCCGGTCCTCCCCGGGAATCTCCGGAACCTCGGCCGTATGCACGAGCAATGTGCGGCCCTGGCGCTTCTGCACGCGGCTACAACGCGAGACCTCGAGACCATACTTCTCAACGGAATGACGCCCGATTGCGTTCTCCAACCAGCCGACCATGGCCACTGCCAACGGTCGATCGGTCAGATTCTCGACAGTGTAGCGCAACACGGTCGCCGGCAAGGCCGAGTCTTTCGAATTCAGGGGAATAAAAGGCGAGAAGGCGTCCAGTTGTACCGTGACGGGAAACACCGGCTCGGCATAGCGGACCCTGCCGATCGCGTACTCGCCCACAAACTCCACCGCCGGCCACGATTGCCGGTCCAGCCGCCGCGTCAGGGTCTCACCGTTGTTCACCACGACCACGGCGAACCCCTGATCCACCGGCCGAGCAGGCATACGGTTAATGCGATAGTTGTCCTGGCCGTACCCGGAGAAGTACCGCTGGTTGAAGATCTGCCAGCACGCCAGAGTACCGTCACCGCACAGGTAGACTTGGCCGGCCGCTATGCCGCCGATGGGCATGCCGATCCGGTTGAGTTCCTTGCCCCGAAAGACACGATGCGAGCCCCTGGCGAATAGCGATTGCAGCCACTCGCCGGAGAGCCTCTTGTCGGCCGGCACGCTGTGTCGATTAGCGGGCCCGGGGCCCTCTACGGAGAGCGCCATCGTCGCCCCTTCCTTTCCCAGGGCAGACAGGGACATCAACGACGCGCCAGTCACCTCCAGGAACTGGCGCCGGTTCAGCCCACCGCAGCACCCCTCACCGCGGTGACTTTGACATTCGTCGGCTGGCATGGTCATTACCCGATCGGCTGGCCGCCGGTATCCACGTTGTCCTTGGTGAAGATCCGCGACCCGAGAGTGATCTCCTTCGGCACCTTCTGCCCGGCGAGTATCTTCAGCGCCACGTCGATCGCCTCCTGCCCGCCGGTAGGATACTGGAAGGAGGCATCCAGAATCCCCTGCCGGACGTAGACCACGCCCTCGTGGGGCAGCGCGTCAATTCCGACGAACAGCATCTCCTGCTCGCGCCCGGCCGCCTTGGCGGCCAGCCAGGCGCCGTGGGCGCCAGGGTCGTTGTGGGCGTAAACCACGTCGATGGCCTGGAATCGTGCCAGGGCGGATTCCATCTCCTTGCGGGCGTTCGGTTCGAGCCACTTCATATCGGCCTCGAACACCACCTCCATCTCGCCTTCGCCGAGCCCCTCGCGAAAGCCGGTATGCCGATCCTGTCCGGGAGTGGAGGTCATCAGCCCCTTCAGTTCCACGACCTTGCCCTTGCCGCCGGCCTTGTTGCGAATCCACTCCCCGGCGGCCTTGCCGATGAGTCTGTTGTCGGCGCCGATGAAGCAGGTGTATTCCTCACCCAGAACCCGGCGATCCAGCACGATCACCGGGATGCCAGCCTGCACCGCCTTGGCCACCGGCTCGGTCAGCGGTGCTGCCTCCTTCGGGCTGACGATGATCAGCTCGACGCCGGCGCTGACGAACTCCTCAAGGTGAGCCCGCTGCTTCAGCGTGTCGTTCTGGGCATCCTTGAAGACGATCTTCAGTTCAGCATGCTTGGCCGCAGCCTGCTTTATCTCGGAGTTCATCTGCACGCGCCACGGCTCGCCCAGGTTGCACTGGCTCATGCCGATGATCATGACCTCTTCACCGTCGGTCTTATCTTCAGCACAGCCGCAAATTCCCGTCGATGCGGCAACGACGGCAAGTCTCGCGGCAAGTCGCCACATGCTGCTCATAGTCATGCCTCCTGATCGCCTAGGTTCGTCTCCGCTGCACTAGCACGGCGGCGATAATGATGGCGCCGGTCAACATCAGCCGGCTCGCCTCCGGCACCGCGTTGATGCTGAGAATCTTCTCCAGGTAACCGATGATCAGCGTCCCCAGAAGAGTGAGCCCGATGCCGCCGCGGCCGCCCATGAGGTTGGTGCCACCGATGACCACCACGGCGATGGCGTTGAGTTCGTATCCCCAGCCGGCCTCGGGGTCGCCCTGCTGTTCCTGAGCCGCCTGACAGATGCCCGCCACCGCGGCGAAGAAACCACACAGCCCGTAGGCAACGGTCTTCATGGCCATCACCGGCACGCCGGACAGTCGAGCGGCCTCTTCATTGCCGCCGATGGCGTAAAGGTACCGTCCCCAGCGCAACCGCGACAACCCCACCCAGGATACGAGCACACAGGCCAGGAATATCAGGCTCACCACCGAGACGTTGCCGTCCAACAATCGGGAGTCGACGGCCCGGAAGATACCCGGAACGTCGACATAGGTGTAGGTGCCGTCGGGCCTTTGCACGGCGGTCGAGATCTTCATCCCGCCGGCAGCCTCCTTGGCCAGACCGCGGGCAAAGACCATCATGGCCAGCGTGACGATGAACGGTTGAATCGCGAACCGCGCCGTCAAGACGCCAGATACGGCACCACATGCCGCTCCTATCAGCAGGCAGGCGGCCACAGCCAGCCACGGTGACCAGCCCCAGCGGATGCTGAATATCGAGAAGGCGACCGCAACCAATGCCAGCACGCTGCCTACCGAGAGGTCGATACCGGCCGTGATGATGACCACGGTCATGCCGCAGGCCAGAATGCCGAAGACCGACGCCTGCCGTAAAGCGTCGCGATGTGTCGCCCAGCGGTAGAAAGCCCCGTCACCGGAGAAGATCAGCCCCAGCAAAAGCACCAGGGCGAGCGCCAACAGGGCGGTGGCGGCCGGGTGGCTGACCAGCCTGCGCAACCGGGAGCCGGCCTCCGCAACGTCGGCTTCCGGGTCAGTCGCCGGCATCGTTGCTGTCATGCTCTTCTCCTCCCATGGCGGCATGAAGGATCCGTTCCTGCGTGGCCTGGCTGCGGCTGAATGACGCCGTGACCCGGCCGCGGTGCAGGACCATGATGCGATCGCTCAGCAGCAGCAGCTCAGAAAGCTCGGACGTGATCAGGACGATGGCCTGCCCCGCACTGCTCCACTCCTTCAGTAATGAGTAGATCTCCTGCTTGGCCCCCACGTCAACGCCCCGTGTTGGTTCGTCCAGCAGGAGCACGCGTGGCTTGGCACTCATCCACTTGGCCAGTACCACCTTCTGCTGGTTGCCGCCCGACAGGGTGACAACCAGTTGGCGCAACGACTGGGACTGCAGACGCAAGGCACTGGTCATCTCCGCCGCTACCGACTTTTCGCGCGATGAGTCCACCCACCCGGCTGGCGACACCTCTGGCAACGACGCCAGGGTGACGTTGGCCGCCACGCTCAATCCCTGCACCAGGCCCGTCCGCTGTCGGTCGTTGGTCACCAGGGCAACCCCCTGCCGGATCGCCTCGCGCACCGACCGTATCCGAACCGGGCGGCTGTCGATTCGCACGACGCCCGAGGCCCGCCGGCCGTGGGCGCCGAACAGCCCCAG
>JANQGB010001148.1 GCA_028277545.1 Phycisphaerae bacterium
ACGATCCGTCCTCGAACAGATAAGAGTGGAAGCTGATGTTCGGCAGTATCTGGTGGTTCACGCGGATGAAGATGCGCTCGTCGTCCACCCGGCGCGACGAGGTCCAGGCGATGCCGCGGCCCTCGTGCACCGGGAAGAACTGCAGATCCGGGCGCACCAGGTAGGGGGCCGCGCCCGCCTCGCCGAAGGTCGTACCCTGCTCGTGGCCGGGGATCACGGCCGTCGTGTGCAATGGCACGTGGTGATACTGATCGGCGGAGTTGTCCTGCACCTGGAGCCAGTTGCAGGTCTGGAAGTTGCTGTACGCGGTCAGATGGTCGTCCGGATGGACGGTGAACCCGTTCTCCCAGTCCGGAAACGGCGGCTCCTCCTCCGGCGGACCCATGTAGGCGAACACGAGCCCGTCCCGCTCGAAGGCCTTGTAGGCGCCCTGGCAGATCTTCTCTTTCGCGCGGGCCGCCTCCTTCTCCTCGCCCTTGGGAAACGGTACCTCGAGGCACATGCCGTCCACGTCGAAGACGAAGCCGTGGTAGCAGCACATGATCCCCCGCTCCTGGATCATGCCGTACTCGAGGGACGCGCCCCGGTGGGCACAGTGCAGGTGCAGGACCCCGCCGCGCCCGCTCTTGTCCCGGAACGCCACCAGCTCCTCGTTCATGATGCGCAGATAGCGCGGCGTATCGGTCAGCTCCTCGGACAGGCAGACCGGGTGCCAGAAGCGGCGCAGGTACTCCCCGGCAGGGGATCCGGGGCCGGTCTCCGTCAGGAACGGGTCGTGGGCGGGTATCTGGTTGCGGTAATAGCCGCTGTAGGGGGAGTTGGTCGGCCGGGGGACGGATTCCGCTGGCTGGCTCACGGGGCCTCCTGGAGTCGCGCTCGGAGTTGGGATCCGGGCAACGAATATCATGGCCGCCTGGGTCCGTAAAATTGATTTAGCGTATGGAACTCATCGATTAATCAGTGTAGTGGCGTCCATGAGCCACCTTCATCGGCTCCATGAGGACGCTTCATTAGTAATTCGGTAACCCAGGTGCCAAAGTGGCCGCCACCGGTGACGGCCATGGGACCCGCGTTCCTGCTGGTGGCTTGACTATAAGAATTTGCTATCCCAGTATAAACACCGGCTATCGGTCCCCGGCCCGCGCCAGGCGTGGGTTAACACCTAGAACAAGGCAGGAAAACCGATGCTCACGTTGACGAATCTGACCAAGCAGTTCGGAGACCTGAAGGCGGTCGACGACATCTCGCTGGAGATTCCGACGGGCCAGATGGTTGGCATCATCGGCCGCTCCGGAGCCGGCAAGTCCACGCTGCTGCGCATGATCAACCGCCTCGGGGACGCCACCTCCGGCGACATCATCTTCCAGGAGAACGGCGAGAACATCGACGTCAACAGGCTCCGGGGCAAGGAGCTCCGCCAGTGGCGCGCCCACTGCGCGATGATTTTCCAGCAATTCAACCTGGTGCCGCGGCTGGACGTGATCACCAACGCGCTGATGGGCCGTATCGGCTACAACGGCACCATGAGAACACTGTGCAAGATGTTCTCGCCCGCAGAGCGCGCCTTCGCCATCCGCGCGCTGGATCGCCTGGACGTGAGCCCCCAGGCCCTGCAGCGGGCCGACACTCTCTCGGGCGGACAGCAGCAGCGGGTCGCCATCGCCAGGGCACTGGTGCAGGAGCCGCGCCTGCTGTTGGCCGACGAGCCCATCTCGTCGCTGGACCCGCGCAACGCCGGCATCGTCATGGATGCCATACGCAAGATCAATCGAGAGGACGGGATAACCGTCATCTGCAACCTGCACACCCTGGACACCGCGCGCGCTTACTGCGAGCGCATCATCGGGATGAAGCAGGGTGTCATCGTCTACGACGGCAAGCCGGAAGGCCTGACCGTGCAGCTGCTCCGGGATCTCTACGGAGTCGGCGAGGACGATGACGACGAAGAATTCTCCACCGCTATCACATCGACATCCATCAGCACGGCAACCGACGAAGACGAAAAGGAGAAATCCAGCGAGGCCGTCGGCCTGTAAAGAATTAGAAACGCCGTCGGGGCAACCCGAACAAAGGCGCAGGAGAATGATCTCCGGGATCCGAGAGCGTTCCCACGCGGCTCGAGGATCTTCCCATAACAAGAAGTACTACTAAACCGTGAATGGAAAGGAGGATGTCAATGTCCATCAGAAGATCGTTTTTGACTGTAATCCTGTCCGCCTCACTCGCCGCATTCGCTGCGGGTCCGGCAGCCGCCGATACATACATCGGTGGTTGGCAGAAAGACTTCCCGAAGGTCAGCTACGGCGTAATCTCCGTTGAGACCGCAGTCGACACCATCAAGTCTCAGAAAAAGTTCGTCGACTACGCCTCGAAGGAGCTGGGCGTCGAGTTCGAGCTCTTCACCGCGGCGGAGTACGCCGGCATCGTGAACGGCCTTGCGGCCGGTCAGGTGGACGTGGGCTGGCTGGGAGCCAGCAGCTACGCCTCGACCTATATGGACTGCAAGTGCGTCGAGCCGATTGCCGGGGCACAGAACCTCCAGGGCGGCATGGGCTACAACTCGGTGCTCATCGTCAAGAGCGACAGCCCATACAAGAAGTTTGAGGATCTGAAGGGCAAGACCGTCGCCCGCAACGATCCCCACTCGACTTCAGGATTCCTGATTCCCACGGTGTCCTGGTACAAGATGGGCACGCCCATCGACGACTACTTCAACTCGCCCATGTCGGGTGGACACCAGCAGACCATCGTTGGCGTGCTGAACGGCACTTACGACGGCGGCTTCACGTGGACGACGCTGAACG
>JANQGB010000968.1 GCA_028277545.1 Phycisphaerae bacterium
GGACTACCTGACCACGCGGCTGGACAAGCTGGTTGAATTCTTCAAGGACCGAGGTGACTGGGCGCGGCGGAACTCATTGTGGCCCATGCCCTTCGCCACGGCCTGTTGCGGTATAGAACTGATGGCCTTCGGTGCCAGCCGGTACGACATCGCCCGCTTCGGGGCGGAAGCGATGCGCTTCACTCCGCGCCAGTGCGATCTGCTGATCTGCGCTGGCCGGGTGGCTATCAAGATGATGCCGGTCCTGCAGCGGATCTACCAGCAGATGTGCGAGCCGAAGTGGGTCATAAGCATGGGCGCCTGCGCCAGTACGGGCGGCGTGTTCGACACCTACGCCGTTGTCCAGGGGATCGACCAGTTTCTGCCGGTGGATGTCTATGTGCCCGGCTGCCCGCCCCGGCCGGAGACGTTGATCGAGGGGGTGATGGCTATACAGCGGATGATTGACACCGAGGGGGTGAGGACGGCCGCTGAACGCGGCCTTCGAAACGCGGAAACGCCGAAACGCTGAAACGCTGAAACGCCGAAATAAACAGAGGCAAAACGCCAAAACTCAAGAAGTCAAAAAGTCAAAAAGTCAAAAGTCAAAAGTCAAAAGTCAAAAAGGCAAAGAGTCAAAACGGCGAAACTGCGAAACGGCGAAACGGCAGAAACAGCAAGACGGCAAAGACTGCGAAACTGCGGAACAGCAAAACGGCTAAGAGGCGGCGCGGTGCTGCTGCTTGCTACTTTTGCTTGGTGATTTGGCTGTGGGAATTTGGTGATTGGGGCATGACACTGGATTCTTCTGACATTATTGAGCTTCTTGGGACTCGGTTTCCTGACTTGGACTTCTCGCCGGGCCCTTTGCTGGTTCGTGATGGCGTCGGGGGGGATCAAGTTTGTGTTCGCGTTTCGGGCGAGCACCTGCTTGACGTTATGCGGTTCCTGTATGAGGACTCGGCGCTTTCCTTCGAGCAGCTTTGCGATCTGACCTGCGTGGACTACCTGGACTTCCCTGACGCTACGGACCGGTTTGGGGTGACCTACTCACTACTGTCGCTGACCCATGGACATCGCCTGTGGGTCAAATGCTTCGTGAACGATCCTGAGCCCACCGTGCCGTCGGTGACCGGCATCTGGAACGGGGCCAACTGGCTGGAGCGTGAGGTGTGGGACCTGTTCGGCGTGCGATTTGCCGGGCATCCAGACTTGAGGCGGATCGTCACCTGGGAGGGTTTCGAGGCCCACCCGCTCCGAAAAGACTACCCGCTTCGCGGGCGGGGCGAACGGGAGATGTACCCGGTGGTGCATCGCGACAGCACCGACGTGCAACGCGAGTCGGCAGAGACGCCGATGGCGGAGGGGATCGAGGATTGAGAATCGAGCGCCGGGAGTTCGGAGAGGGAGCGCGGCGGCCCAGCGACGCAGCGTGGCGCTACGCACTGGTTGCGGCCAGGGGTGGCTTCACTCCTGCGACTCCGCGCTCCAATCCGGGAGGTTCCAATGCCTGCTGAGCCTGCCCTTGAAGCCCGTCCCACGACGCTGGCTCCGGAAGAGCCGGGTGGGGACCGCTGGGTTCTGAACTTCGGGCCACAACACCCGGCCACCCACACCACGCTGCGGCTGGTGCTGGAGCTGGACGGCGAGCGGATTCTGTCCTGCACACCGCATATCGGGTACCTGCACAGCGGGTTCGAGAAGCTGGGCGAGGACCTGAACTACAACCAGTACGTAACCGTCACCGACCGGATGAACTACGTCTCGCCGATGGCCAACAACATCGCCTGGCACCATGCCTGCGAGATGCTGTTCGGCATCGAGCTCACGCCGCGCTGCAAGGTGCTGCGGACCATCATCGCGGAGCTGGCCCGCATTCAGGATCACCTGGTCTGCGTGGCGTGCGCGGGGTTGGACCTGGGTGGCTATACACCGTTTCTGTACGGTTTCAACGCCCGGGAGGCAATCTACGACCTGTTCGAGGAAATCAGCGGGCACCGCTTCACCTGCGGCTACACCCGCGTCGGCGGTTTGATGCACGACATGCCGGAGAAGTGGCCGGCACATGTCAAGGCGTTTACGGACGAGTTCAAGAAGACGACCAACCCGCTGACCGAGGTCGAGGCTCTGCTGACGCGGAACCGCATCTTCGTCGAGCGCACCAAGGGCATCGGCTTCATCGATCACGATGACGCGATCAACTGGGGCCTGACCGGCCCGATGGCCCGGTCCAGCGGCGTGCGCCGCGATGTGCGCAAGGACGAGCCCTACCTGTGCTACGCGGATAACTGGGACGGCAAGGGCAGCAGCGGCGTCCATTTCAAGGTTCCGATCAGCTACGGCGGTGACGTGCTGAGTCGCTACCTGGTGCGACTGCAGGAGTGCCGGGAATCGCTGGGCATCATCAACCAGTTGGTGGACAACATCCCGGCCGGACCGGTCAACGTGCTGCCTGACGACAAGATGGCTCTGCCGGACAAGGATGAGGTCTACTTCAGCATAGAGGGGTTGATCCATCACTTCGAGCAAGTGATGACCAACCGGGGTTTCAGCGCTCCGGTGGGCGAGGTGTACGGCTGCAACGAAACGCCCAACGGCGAACTGGGCTTTTACCTGGTGTCGGCAGGGGGGCACACGGCGTACCGGGCTCGCTGCCGGCCACCCAGTTTCATCAACTACCAGTGCTTCGCCAAGCTCATGGTCGGGCACCAGATCAGCGACATCGTGGCGGTTCTCAACTCGATCAACATCATTGCCGCGGAGTTGGATCGCTGAGGTCGGGTAACGAGGTACGAACGGCAGGGTAGATACGGCGGATCATGGCCTGGGAAACAGTAGATCGCACGAAGACGGTTCTGGACCCCGAGGCGGCGCCGGTGTTGAGTGAGGCGGTTCGGGAGAAGATCCGCTCCTTCTTCGACCGCTACGAGACCAAGCAGGCGGCTCTCCTGCCGGCGTTTCACCTGGTGCAGGAGGCGCTGGGGCACGTCTCTCTGGCCGCCATGAACGAAATCGCCGAGGTGCTGGAAATCCCGCCGGCGGTGGTCTTAGACACGGTCGGATTCTACACGCACTACTGGACGCATCCCAAGGGCGAGAAAGTGATCGTCTGCTGCCGGAGCATCTCGTGTGAAACGATGGCGGGCGGATCGGTGCTGCAGGCGTTCAAGGACGCCCTGGGCATCGCCGAGCACCAGACCACTCCGGACGGCAAATACTCTTTGATGACCGAGGAATGTCTGGCGGGCTGTGATCATGCCGCCTGCGTTCTGATCAACGAGAAGCTGCACAAGAGAGTAAAGCCGGAGGACGTCCCCGCGCTCCTGGCGGACCCGAACAACGACAAGATCGATGTGCCACGCAGCGACCTCTACGACGCCCCGCCGCCGGTCGAACCCGCCTCGTCGCCTGAGGGGTCGGGCGAAGCACAGCATGGTGATGATGGTTGAGCCGCTTCGTCGAGAACCAGTGGACGCAATTCCGGCAGCGCTGGCAGAGGAGCACGCAGCGCCAGCGGCGGGTGGCTGGTCTGGTGGCCGTATACCTGGCCGTGTACCTGCTGATCGACGCCCAGCCCGTTACCCATTACTACCTGCTGACCCCCCGAAACAACAGCAATGTGGCGGAGGCGGATGCCTGGCTGCATGGCCGGCTGGACCTGGCGGAGCGGACGTACGACACGGCGCTGCACGATGGCAAGGTGTACAACGTCTATCCGCCGATGTTCACGCTGATCTCGGCGGCCATTATGGCCTCGGTGCCCGACGGCGTACCGAACACGATCCTGATCCTGCTGATCCTGCTTCCGCTGCCGGGTCTGGCGTATGCTGTGTTCCTGCGTCGGGCGCAGCGCGTCTGGATAGCGGTGTTGCTTTCCTGGGGCTATCTGCTGGGTACGTCCCTCCTGCCTCTGCTGGACCGCGGCCTGCGCAACGGCGAGGTCTGGGTGGTCAACCACCTGCTGTCGCAGATCGGCCTGCTGATCTTCCTGCTGGATTACTTTGGACGGCGGCGAATCTGGGTCGGCGGGGTGGGTCTGATAGTAGCGTTCTGGTCCCGGCAGTTGACCTTGCTCTACCTGCTGCCACTGGCAGCGGCGGCCTGGGCGGCAGAGGGCGGGGCGTCGCGCCGCTGGCGGGTGGCAGGTCTGGCGCTGGTGACGGCGGTAATGGCGGCGCTGCCCCTGACGCTGAACTCACTCAAGTTCGGCAACCCGCTGGATTCGGGGTATCGCTACGTCTACGAAGGCCGCTGGGACGATCCGGACGACTGGGCGGCCCAGAGCGCGGCCCGTGGGCTGTTCTCGCCCGTCTTTGCGCCGCGCAACCTGTACTACATGAACATCGGGCTGCCGCTGCTGGACGAACCGTTGTGGATGCTGCGGCCGGTGCCCAACTCGTACGGGACCGGCATCTGGTGGACGACGCCGCTGCTGCTGTTCGCCCTGGTGTACGGGCGGCTGCTGTGGGCCGACCGGGCCGTGCGGGCGTTGGTTCTCGCGGTGGGGGCGATCTTCGTGGTGCTGATGACCTATCACACCACGGGCTGGGCCCAGTTGGGGTCCAACCGGTTTTCGTTGGACTTCTTGGTCGTGCTTCTGGCGGCGGTCGGCCCGCACTGCGACGGTCCGAGACGCCGGTGGGTGGTGCTGGCTTGCGTACTGTGGAGCGTGTGGTACTTCCGGTGGGCGCTGGGTTGACGCGTGCCGGGCAGGAGAGTGAATGACAGCGCCG
>JANQGB010001184.1 GCA_028277545.1 Phycisphaerae bacterium
GTCACGACATGCCTGGCCTGCACCTCGCGACAGCAAACCGACCCTGCGGATGTGGAACAGCGGCGTTGGGCGAGCACATCTCAGCCTGCGCCGCCGGACGACTACCTGGCGTCCGAAGCGGGGAGCATGGCCAGGGAGGATCAGGAGCGGGCGGCCCAATCGCTGCGCCGGAAGCCCAAGCCGGCTCATCGGGACAGCCCGATGCGCAGGCCAGCCCGTTCGCGGACCTGGTAGGTTTCATTCCGAGGGACGCCGCCTTCGACCAGTTGAGGGTGCCAGACCCTGGCCGCGGTCAGTCGTCCGGCGCAGCGTCACACACCACAAGGCGACGGCGGCGCGCGCAAGGGGCAGCGGCGCGTGGGCGCTTGGTTACAGGTCCGCCTGGTGCGTTGGGGGAGCTTACCGGCGACTCCGCAGTCTTCCGATGCCCAGCACTGTGCCGAGCAGAGGCAACAGGCCCACGGAACCACAGGGGACCGTGGGGAAGCCATCCGGCGCCTCGATGCGGCCGTCAAGCACCGGTTCGCCGCCGCCGACCTGCTGTTGCCCGGTATCGCCGGCGAGAAGCGCGTCGCAGTCGGTGGTCGTGGTCTCGATGATGGGGATGCGATCGTCAAACGGCGAGGTGTTGGCGGCCTGGCCGGTCAGCGGCGCCGTGTTGACCAGCTCGCCGTTCTGCAGGGCGGCCGAGGCGGCAGTGCCATCGTCGGGGGCTGCCATGGTAGATGACACGTTAGGGACACCAACGAAGCCGTCCCCGTCGATGTCGAAGCCGGGCATCCGCCAGGCGTAGAGGACAGCCCAGACCCGCGGGTCCGGCAGGAACTCGGTGGGGCCCGCCGGTTCGAGCAGCCGGTGCCAGCCCAAGCCCACACCGCGACCACCGTACCCCTGGTAGGCCGGATCTTCGTTCCACACGGCGGCTAACTCTTCGAAGGTCTGCGTGGCGTAGAGCGGGTTGCCGTCAATCATGAAGAACTCGTCGGGCGGTCGAGTGGCCGGGTCTTCGGGATCGATCACGATCGACCATTCCCGCACGTCGGTGGTGCGCCAGAGTCCGTTGGCATCCCAATCGGCGCCGAGCAGGTCCTCGATCTGAGACTCGGGTATGACACCCGCGCCGAAGAGGTCGCGTCTGAACAGGCAGATCAGATCGAGGATGTTCTCGGGGTTGTCCACGTATTGGAAGGTCTCGGTGACGGTGCCGCCGTCACCCTCGACCAGATCGTTGCCCAGGTCCATACCGTTGCCCAGCCCGTCATTATCCAGATCCTCGTCTCCTTCGAGGTTGAATCTGACGATGGTGGCGGAGGTGTTGCCGAAGGCGCGGGGGTTGATCAGCGGGTCATTGTCCTCCAGGTCGCTTCGCCCGTCGCCGTCGGTGTCGTCGTTGGTGGGGTCGGTGAAGACGAAGCCGTCGAAGTCGTGCAGTTTGGAGCGTTGGGGGTCCGAGTTGTCCAGCGGCCACTCACCGGGGCTGGGCATGCCGTCGCCGTTCTTGTCGTTCCACTCGCCGGCGTCCAGAATGCCGTTCTGGTTCTCGTCGACGAAGAGCAGGCCGAAGACTTCGACGAAGTCGCTTACGCCATCCGCGTCGCTGTCCGGGTTGACCGCGCTGGTGGCGACCGCCAGCCTCGAGAATACCGGCGTCGGTGGCGTGCCCGGAACGATGGGCGAAGGGGAGGGGAAGAAGACCACCCGGTCCACGGTCGCACCGCCGGTACTCAGTGCTTCGAAGCCACCGACTTCCCAACTGTCGGGCAGACCGTCGCCGTCCGTATCGGAGGCGTTGTCGGGCAGACCGTCGCCGTCGATGTCCAGACGGTTGAGCACGGCCGCGACCTGAAGGTTGGGATTGACCAGCCGCCGGCCTTCGGTGACTCCGGCGGGCAGGTCGTCCTGCGGTATGCTCTCGGTGGTAACCTGGGCCCGCGCCGCCGTGCCCGGGAGCAGCAGTAGCGCGCACACCAAGCCACAGGCCCACAGGCCGATAATGTTTCTGTTGCGCATGTCTTCCAGACCTCGCTCGTTACGCCCTCAGGTCGCCAGCGGGCCCATTCGTAGGCGCCTGCCCGCTGGTCCTTACACCGGCTGGAAGCCGGTGCCACACACTTAGCCCACCGGCTGGAAGCCGGTGCCTGAACACTCTCTCGCCGGCCCCAGGCCGGCGTTACGCTCCCTCTAACCGGTCGAAAGTCGTTGCCAAGGCCTGGCCACGACCGGTGACCGGTACGCTTTCGGACAACGTCAGGTCACCG
>JANQGB010001229.1 GCA_028277545.1 Phycisphaerae bacterium
GATCACCGCCGGCGCACCAGGGCATCACCGCCGTGGCTGCGAGTAGCACCACCACCTGCAACAGCGGTATCGCGCCCAGGATGAGCACCGGAGCCCACCACGATCCGCCTGCCATCGTTGTGTCCCGGATCAGATAGTACAACTCTTCGGCCAGGACTAGGCGAACCGACTCTACGGTCCATGCCGCTTCCGACTCTGCAACGAGTGAAAAGAGCGTCCAGAATCCGGCTATCGCGGTCACTGCCAGGACAGACACCGCGTGGGCCGCCAGAGCGCGCCGAAGCGAGCCGCTGGCCAAATGCGGCCCATACCACCGCGGAAAGAGCCAGAACAGCAACAGCGCTTTGAGGAAGCTGACCTTGCGTGGCGCTTCCGGCTGAGGTGCGGTGGCGGGCAAGAGCTGGGCCACGAACTCGCCGCCAGTAGTGTCCACCGGAGCAATCGCGGGCGAATCAGTCATTCCGTCGGCTCCGGCCTGCGCCTGAGGCTGAAGACCACGTCAATGCCCAAGCCGGCAGCTTGCCACTCCGCCAGGACGTTGCTGGTTGTGCCCCCGTCGTCGCTCCCGTCTGGGCCGACGCTGTAGAGCAGGTAGCCGTCGCCCAGACGCTCATACCGCAGCACGCCACCATCACCGTAATCGACAGGCAACCTGGGGAGACACTGCGGCAGCAGCTCCTCGAGTCGGTCTGGATAATGCCCGTGAACATGGCGGTAGTGAGATAGAGCAAGCATGGTCAGGCCGGCGTCAAGTTCGCACAGTGCGATGTAAGCCTGGTCGATGAGGCTGGCGGCGGATGTGAACTCGGACAGTTGGTGTCGGTAGAATCCGTCGAGGACGGTAGGAATGCTGTCCGCGAGCTCTGCGCGTTCACTCCTCGCCAGGCGTATGCAGGCAGCCATGTCCGACACACCTTCAACAGTGGAAATATACCGTTCCACAGCTTCTCTAGCGGTTGCCAGGTCGTGGAACAGTGGGGAGGTGAGATTCCACCATCGGGACGGCTTGCCGGTCATCCCCCAGGGGCTCCGCGCCACCATCTCGTTCACACAAAGCCAGTCTCCTCCTTCGCGAACGTAGACTTCCTCCAGGCGCCTATGCAACTCACTCCGGAAAGCAGCGGCTATGCCGGCGGCCGGTGGCTCATTGAGCAAGCCGCTATCGAGTTCACGCATCAGCTCTGCAACATCGATCAGTCCATCCGGCTCGCTGGCCGCGTACTGCATCTCGTAGGAGGCCCTGGAGATGGCAGGTGTCGGGAACATCCAGTAAACCGTGCCATAATGCCGTAACATGGCATAGTTCAGTTGTGCGGTTGCCAGCCAGTCGGCTATGGCCTCCTCTGGATCGTGTTCATGATCCCTTGCCCAGCGCGAGTGGGCCACCAGCCACTCCGCCCAGCTTCCCCTGCGGCGCCAGTTGGGCGCGAACGTGCCCTTCCAACCTCGGCTTGCTACTCGCTGAATCGCGGAGCGTGCGTCGCGAAAGTCAGGCGTGGCAAATATCCTACTCGCCGCGGCAATGTCTGGACGGGATTCGTCCCATTGCCCGCGGCAGATCTGCCCCACGCCATTCGGGCAGGCGGCTTTGAATTCGGGATCATCGTTCCACGGCAGGTTGGCCAGGACGGTCGCAGCCTCCTCCGGGTCAAGTGCATGGGGAAGTGGACGCCTCAGCGAAGCTAGCTGCTCTTGCCAGTATCCCGGACGGGGCGTTGGCTTCAGCGTGAACCGCAGATAGGCGAAGTGGCCGAACCACGCAGTAGCGCCAATCAGTGCCGCTACTGCCACCCACCGGAGGCAGCGCCGGCGCCTGGCTGGTGCGGGCGACTCGGGATGTTCCGCCGGATCAGACAGGACCAATCTCCTGCAGTTGTGACCCTGCCCGAGCCTCCGGCCGGCCGGGCAAGAGGATACCTGTATTCTCGACGCTCACGAGCCCGCGACGCGTCTATCCGTCCACTGTTACGGACGCGCAGTCGGCGTTATGGTTAGCTCGATTCGTTTCCCATCGCGTTCGACCACCACGGTTACCGGCTGGCCTATCTTGGCCCCGGTGAGTGAGTTGGAGTAGTCCATCAGGTTGTTGACCTGCTGGCCGGCGAATTCGACGATGATGTCGCCGCTCTTCATGCCGGCCTTCTCGGCCGGGCCGCCCGGTCGGACGTCCATGAGCTTGACACCGGTGACGTCACTGGCCGCCATGTCCGGCACGGTGCCGGTGTAGGCCCGCCGGCTCATGCGGCCGCCGGTGGGGGCGGCCCGCTCGACGCGGGTGTACTCGACGGTGGTGTCGACCTTGGACACGTCGCCCACCAGCATGCGGGCGAATTTGGCGATGCGGGTCATGCCCTCGTAGTTCAGCGTGGCCGGATCGTCGGTCGGCCGGTTGTAGTCCTCGTGGAGATCAGTGAAGAACGAGAGGATGGGGACGCCCTTGGTGTAGAAGGCGGTGGCGTCGGTGGGCAGGTAAGGATCGTTCTGGACCACCAGGCTGAAGCCGGCGGGGATGTTCCGCCGCTCGATCAGCCGCCGCCAGATCGGCGATGAGCCGACCGCCTGCAAGATCAGCTTGTTGTCGCGCAGGCGCCCTACCATGTCGAAGTTGATCACCGCCTTTGTCTTGTCCAGCGGGACGGCCGGGTGACTCACGTAGTGGCTTGAGCCCACCAATCCCAGCTCCTCGCCACTCCAGCAGGCGAAGACCACGCCGCGCTCCGGCTTCTGCGGATCGGCCTCCTTGCGCCGGGCAGCCAGGTCGGCCGCCAGTTCGAGCACCATGGACGACCCGGAGGCGTTGTCGTCGGCCCCGTTGTGAATCTGGCCTTCCTCACCCTTCTTGGCCAGCGAGCCTAGCCCCTCACCGGTGCCGATGTGATCATAATGGGCCCCGACCAGCACGTACTCGTCGCAGCCGCCGGTCGGCGGGAGCACGCCCAGCACGTTGCGGCACTCGCGGGAGACGCGTTCGAGTTCGGCGGCGATCCGGACCGTGAGCTTGGGCTGCACGTTGGCGTGAGGGTTGAGTTCGCCGCTGTCCAGCATGGTCTGCAGTTGGCCCAGGTCGGTTCCGGTCGAGGCCAGAAGGCGGTCGGCCAGCTTGCCGCTGATCGAGGCGGCCACGATAGGTACCGCGGACGACCGGGACGTCGTGCGGAACGGAGTCACCTGGCCCGCGCCGGGCGAGTTGGGGCCGCTGACCAGCAGGAAGGCCTTGGCTCCGCGGTCGGCGGCCAGCTTGGCCTTGTAGCGGTCGCCGGCATAGAG
>JANQGB010001263.1 GCA_028277545.1 Phycisphaerae bacterium
TATCATCTGCCGCACTGGGTACGGTCTCTCACGCTTCATTTGTGTCACTGCAGGAGTTGAACCATGGTGCAGATGATCGGTTGTACGTGCAGCGTATTGGCTTTGTTCTCATCCGCACAGCCTTCTGATTCGACCGAAACAGGCTACCGCCGTCCAGTTCACACGTACTCCATCGTGGCGCGCGACCCGACTACCGGACAGCTCGGCGTGGCAGTGCAGTCTCACTGGTTCAGTGTGGGATCGGTCGTCACCTGGGCTGAGGCGGGCGTCGGGGCAGTAGCCACGCAGTCGCTCGCGGATCCGGCATATGGACCACTGGGTCTGACCATGATGCGCAGCGGTAGGACTGCACCGGATGCGTTACGCGGTCTGCTTGCCAGCGACGATGGCCGTGAAGTGCGCCAGGTTGCCATGATCGACGCCAGCGGGCGCGTGGCAGTACATACAGGGGCCAAGTGCATCGCACAGGCGGGTCACGTAACGGACAACGGCGGTCAGTTCTCCGTACAGGCCAACCTGATGGAGAAAGACGGCGTGTGGCCAGCGATGGCGGAGGCCTATCGCAGCACATCCGGCGATGTCGCTCTGGAACACAACGATTTCGAGTTGGCTAACCGGGAATATACGTCGGCTGGTCGGTACGCACCCGACATCGTCGAGTTTCCGTTCTGGCAGGCAGTCGCGCTCACTTCGAGCGGGCAACTGGAACAGGCCTTACCTGTTTTCAAGTCTGTCTTCGCTCGCGAGGCCCGTTGGATTGAGGTCGTGCCCCGTTTGGTGCCTGCGGGGCTGCTGCCCGACAACGAGGCAATACTGAAGCGCATTCTCGCCCAGGCAGATGAAGGAAGCCCTGATCAACCCTAGGCGGATCGCCCAGACCAGCATAGCAACGTATCCAGTCAGTCCAGCACCACGCGCCGCTTGAGCCGACCGTTCAGCGCGCTGACGTTGTCGGGACTGAGCATGTGGTTCTTCAATGCCTGACACGCTCGGCTGAGGCTCTCGGCCACATCGGTCTGCTGGGCAAGGTCCTGCCGTGTCAGCCCCGAGATCTGCTGCTTGAGCTGGGTCAGTCTGCTGGCCGCATCTGTATCACCGAACACGTTCATGGTTTGAAACCGGTCGATCCGATCCCGAATGGCGTTCAGGGTTTTGCCGTGGACCTGGCTGCGCTGAGTGATGACCTGATCGCAGAACTCCGCTACCTCCCGACGGAAGCCCAGTACATACTGCTCCACGAACTGTTGGCACTCCCGTTTGAGGTTGGCTTCCATGGTCTGGACCTGCTCATCCCGCAGTCGGCGCTCTTCCAGTTCGAGTTCGATGTCCTCGACGGGGTCAGTTCAGGCGCGCCGGTGACCTTAAAGGCGTGCCAGGTCAGTCCGAACCGGGATCGCAGAGCCATCTCGACCGGGTAACAGCCGTCGGGCACCTCCGGATGCTGGGCCTGCCACTCCGCCCGCAGCGTAGGATAGTCGGCCAGGAACCGCTCGACCGCCTGATCAAACTCGGAACGCGGTGCTTCAAGCTGCTCGATAACGGTCTGGACGTGGCACCACGGGACGAAGTGGGCGTTGGCCGCGGTGAACGGCCGGGAGTGCTTCTCCAGTACGTGGCGGGCCTTCTTCTCGAGCTGCTGGAAGACCTTGCGGGTCTTGTCCGGCTCGAGCAGATCCTTGGTGCCGAATGAAGCGATGGCCCGGGCCTCGATGCGGTCCGGCCCGAGTTCCAGGTCGACAGGGTCGTTGCCCGCCCGGCAGCTCCAGTAGCGGCACTTGACCACGAAGAGCATGCCGAGTTTGTAGAGGTTGATGGGGCTTTTTGCTGTTGAGCTGAGGACGTCGAGGTCGTCATATGGTAATATGGTTGTGGACATTTACCTTCCTTTCTAGGTTGGCAGGACGCGGCTAAATCTGTGGGCAGGGATGGAGGCAAATCTAATGTCGGCGATCGATGACTTGCGCACGTATCTTGATGGTTTGAAGCCGGGAGATGTGCAGGACGCTGGGCAACTCTCGCAATTACTGTCAGAGGCTTGGCCCGATTTCTCGGGGAGTGATGAAGAAAGCACCTGGCCGAGCAAAATCGTGGGTCGGATGGAAGAGGTGAAGTGGACGCCACCGGTGCTGAAGTTCGCCATAGAGCGCCATGGCGGCACAGCGATGGGCTCGACGCGTGCCAGCCTCCATGATTGGACCATCGATGTCGAGCAGCGCACTGCGTTGATGGAGAACACACGCTACAGGCAACTGCAACGTCGGAATCCACCTCTGCACGTTAAGCCGCTGGCAAAGGACATCGCGGACCTGATAATCAACGGACGGAACCACCCCGCACTCCAGTGGTCGGACAACAGGAGGGAGGTTTATCTCCAGGTCGGTGAAGTCATCCCGGCCGACTGCCCCGCGCAGACCCTCACGGGTCGCCGCAAGAGGTTCAAAGACGAGCTGATCCGTTGTTTGGCTAGTGCGGGTTGGCACCAACTGTCTGGGCGACGTCCCCATACGTACGGGCGGTGAAGTGGGACTTGGCCAGCCAGCACGCGCTGCTACCGTCTTGGTGCTCGCTTGGTGACCTCCTTGGTCCTACGTGGTGAACTCGCAGCCTTCGCATGTCGATCCAGCCACTCAGTCATCGCTGTGACCCACTCGGGGTCCATTGGGAGAGCAACCGGATCCCGGGGACGGCCTGTATCCGACGTTCCGCGTACAGATCCGGCCCCGTGGCTCCGGTCAGCCCAACCAGATCGTCAGGGTCGTTACCCGCCCGGTAGCTCCAATAGCGGCGCTTGACCACAAAGAGCATGCCGAGCTGGTAGAGGTTGAGGGCTTCGGTGTCGGGATCAGCCTGGTTGGGCTGCACGATGGGTGAGGTCAGGGTGGTCATTTCGATCCTCCGAGTCTAGGGTCTGGAAGAGCAGTTTGGTTCGGGACTAGCAAGAACGGAGACGATGATGATCAGGCAACTGAATCAGATGGTTGCGGATTACGAACGGGGAGCACTCTCTCGGCGGGCGCTGCTTGCCCAGCTTGGGGCGCTGGTCGCCGTTGGGGGACTGGGGCGCAATGCCCTTGCCGACGACGATAATGCGTCCTCGACGTTCAACGCCGTCGGTCTGAATCACATCGCGCTGAACGTCACGAACGTGGCCCGGTCTCGGGATTTCTACCGGAAGCACCTCGGGCTCACGGTCATGAGCGAAGGGGAACGGAACTGCTTCCTGGCTTGCGGCAAGGAATTCGTCGCCCTGTTTCAGGCTAACGCGCCGTCCATGGACCACTATTGCTACTCGATCCCCAAGTACGATCCCGATGAGGTGGTCGAGCGTCTGAAGACCGCGGGGCTCGCGCCGCGTCGCAGAAGTGACCGAGTCTACTTCGACGATCCCGACGGGCTGGAAGTCCAGGTAGCAGCGACGCGAAAGTAGCGATGACTCGCTGGACTAGTTCCCGTGCACGATTCCTTAGCTTGCCGTCGATACGGTAGCCTGTTGGCCGCTGATTCTTGGTGACATCGACCGCGACGAAGATGTCGACCTGTTGGATGACGCGCTGTTCCAGCAGTGCTTCAGTGCAGGCGAGGATGCGGGCGATCCCTACTGTGCTGCTCTGCAGCCGCCGTGCGCGGATTAACCACACAATTAGGGCGGCGATCCTGCCTTAACCGGTGTACTGGTCCAGCGATCTTTGCGCGGCCAATTCTTCGTCTCGTAACGGCGGGATACGGGGTTCGATCACGAGGAGTCGGCCTCTTGTAGCTTGCAGAGTCGAGGTTTGCGCCAACTTGGCATCACTCCAAGATGCGATGGCGCCTCGTGGCACATACGGTCGCTGCGAAGAAACGGCGTCTCTCACCCCTCTCGGCAATCTACGCCGCGCGCTTCAGGGTGACGATCGGCAAGTGGCGCTCGCGGACTACGTTATGGCTCATCGTGCTGGAGGTAAGAAACGGTGTGCCGGTATACCCCCCCTTCCGTTGGCGGCCGGGAAGGTGGCGATTGCCACTGCCACCACACGCCGCCATCCACCGGCTGCAGGGAAGGGCGCCGTTGCCGGCACGAATCGACACTCATCGCTCCCGCTGCCACAGGCCGTGGTCGTTGCCGCCCTGGAGGTAGATGGCGAATGTGCCGTGGCCGGGGATCTCCATCGGGGGGTGGGCCACCTCGCCGCCGGCCTCTACTGCCGCAGCGATAGCGGCCTTGATGTCGTCCACCAGCCAGTAAGGCCGCACCACCGGATCCTCCGAATCGCGTAGGGGCGCCCGCACCCCCACCAGCCCGCCGCCCGGCATCGCAGCCGTCCGTGCGTTGCCGAACTCGGCGTCCGGCTTGCCAAACTGCACGCCGTTCGCCGCAGCATACGCGGCGCACACTGCATCGACCTCCGTGGTCACGATTTCGAGATAGAAGATCTGCATGGCTTTCTCTCGTGGGCCCTCTGCTGCAGCCGATTTCGCTTCGGACTTGGTTTGACCCCCGGTTACCACTCCGTCACGCTGCTCGGCTCGATGACCAGCTAGCGCCCAAGGCGTTACCAGCAATCCACAGACGAACACGCCAATCGTCACAACCCACAAAGCTCTACGCCGATCTGTATGTAAGTACGTTTTCATCACTGATGCTCCTGACGAGTCGTAGGACCGCGCTCAGGTCCTCTTGAGCTGGTCCCAAATGTCGAGCTCCCGTCGAATCGCTCCCCGGGGAGCAATCTTGAGGAATTCGTGACCACGGGGCGACGGCTCTCCGCCCCCCCCCAACAGCCCTGTCCATACCAGAAACTCCATCCGACGTGAACTCGGCGGTCAATCAGGAATGTCGGACCCAATCAAGGCACGTTACTGTGGCAACAGCGCTGGAATAGGCTTCGCGAACCCGGCGCAGCCCGGTAGGGTCCGCTCTGCGGACCACGCTTCTCCCCGTAGTTCTCGATCACCACTTCCGGCAACAGCGCTGGAATTGGCTTCGCGAAACCGGCGCAGCGCCTGAGTACGATGCCCCAGAAGAGATAGGCAGACCCAAAGGCTGAACTTCTCACGCGGCCCGGGTGTATCGATGGTGCAAGCCGCCGACTTGAGGGATCGCCATCACCTTCCCTTCGGAAGGGTGCTCGACTCGGCGTGGGACGGGAGCGTTGCGATCCAGGGAAAGGTGCGTGATGGTGACAATCATACGCACAATGGCCATGGCGATGCCGCGGTTTGGAGTTTGTGAGACGTTATACTGGACGGTTCGTCGCTAGCGGGCGATGGGTGTAAGTACTTGTGGCACAAGGACGACGAGATAAGTGGTAGGGACAGGGCTCGAATCCCGAGAAGCAGTGCCTGAATGAGGCTCATCATCATGCTCCAGGATGGGCGAATCCGACCCTGGCAGCGTATGGTTGACAGAACTTGCGTCAAGTCGTAAGTCCTTTGTTGACAAGGCGGACAGAGTTGTTGGGAGCCACGGCTGATCGTGCATGTGGATGTTCGAGATGGGTACGATAACGATCAGAAGGATAGGCAGCGAAGCCGGGCGCCGGTCATTTGGGAAATGCGCGTTAATGGCGTTCGGAGCTGTCCCCAATAACACGCAGCCAGGAGTCTAATCCGGTTATTCTGATAGTTGGTGAACTATGAACGTCGCCATATACGCCTTCTCCGGTGACCCGATTACCTTCGGGCACATTGATGTCATCAAGCGCGCCGCTAGTGTATTCGACCGCGTCATCGTAGCCATCGGCGTGAATCCGGCGAAGCGATACACCTTTACACTGGAAGAGCGGACCGTGATGGCCCAGCGCTCACTGCAGGACCTGGCGAACATCAATGTCCGGTCCTTCAGCGGCCTGCTGGTTGACTACGCCTACGAGCAGGGCGTCTCGGTGATCGTCAAAGGTGTGCGCAATCAGGAAGACTTCAATTATGAGAGTATCCTGCATCAAGTCGGGCAAAGCCAGGAATTGGGCATCGAGACCCACATTCTGTTCTCCAAGCCCACCCTGGCCCACGTCAGTTCTAGCGCGGTCAAGGAGATCCAGAGAAACCAGGGCTCGATTCACGAATATGTGCCTCTGTTTGTCAAGCAAATGCTGGAATCGCGCATCAGTCAGCAGTACATCGTGGGCGTCACCGGCGAGATGGGTGCCGGCAAGTCCCATGTCAGTAACGCGCTGCAAGCCCTGGGGGCGGATCTGCCGGTCCACAACATTGAGCTGGATCATATCGGCCACGACATCCTGGGCACGCTGCAGGAGCCGGCCTATCACCAGGCCAGACGCGCCATCGCCGCACACTTTGGCGCCGCAGTGGTCGCGGACGACGGATTCATCAATCGCAAGGCCCTGGGTGAAATTGTCTTCAACGACATCAAGCAGCTGAAGGTCTTGAACCAGCACCTCTATACGCCAATCAATGTGCGCCTGCGTCGTGAGATGGCGGGCAAGACCGGGATCATCCTCGTCAATGCTGCGCTGTTGGCCGAAACAGACATGTTGCACCTCTGCAACAACAACATCATCCTGATCCGGGTCGGCGAAGCGGCGCAACTTAGACGACTACAACATAGGGACCTCACCCCCGAGCAGATTCGCACCCGGGCCGGCTGTCAGTATGACTATCAGCAGAAGGAAGCTTGCATAACAGAGATCATCAACAGAGATGGATACGGTCAGCTGTGGACCCTGGACAATTCTAGTGACGCGGATACCGCAGCTGTTGAGGACCTGCTCGTGGAATTGAAAGCGTACTTCGCCCTGTGCTGAAAGACCGCTTCACATCGTTGTGGTTGCGCATGGCTGCCCGGACGGACGTCGACGCGGCGTACGCGCTCATCGAACGTGCATACGGTGCAACCCAGCGCAATTATCACAATCTTGAGCACATCGCTTCGTGTCTGGACGACTTTGCGCTGGTCCGCCATCTGGCCGAGAAGCCGGAGCGGGTTGAATTCGCCTTGTGGTATCATGATGTCGTGTACGACGTCACCCGCCACGACAATGAGGCGCAAAGCGCGGCGCTGGCCGGTGAGGTGGGTGCGGCAGCCGGCCTGACTGAGGACTGTCTGCAGGAGATCGTTGAACTGATCATGGCCACCAAGCATGATGCGCCGCCCAGTGCAGTGCCCCAGCAGATCATCGTCGATGTAGATCTTGCGATCCTGGGCAAGCCGGTGCCGGAATACGATCGCTATGAAGCCAATATCCGTCGGGAGTATGCCGCTGTGCCGGAGGCGGACTACCGCGCCGGCCGAACGGCGATCTTGCGCCGATTCCTGGACCGGCCCGCCATTTACAGTACACCGCTGTTGTTCGATCGGTATGAGCAGCAGGCCAGGACCAACCTGCAGCGGGCCGTAGCAGCCTTGCAGTCAGAGAAGTAGTAAACCTCCCTCGCGTCCTACATGTCAGGAAACGGTCGAGCGATTGGGCGGAGTTATTGTGGCAGATGGCAAAGTGCGAGTAATCTAATCATAGTGCAGTAGCCCAGCGATTTTTGCGCGGGCAACTGGGCCGTCCATACTAGAAACTCAATCCGACGCGAACTCGTCGGTCAATCAGGAATGTCGGACCCAATCGAGACACGTTGCTGCGGCAACAGCGCTGGAATCGGCTTCGCATCC
>JANQGB010001274.1 GCA_028277545.1 Phycisphaerae bacterium
CAAGCCGACGCGGATCATGGGGCGAGACGGCAAAGTGACTGGCATACGCATGAGCCGCACGCGGCTGCAGGGCAGCGGGCGGAAGGCGAAGGTGGTGTCCGCCCCCAACTCCGCGTTCACCCTGCCGGCCGACATGGTTATCAAGGCCCTGGGGCAAGAGCCCTTGCTCGATCTGCTCCAAGCGGTGCCGAAGCTTAAACTCACCAAGGATGGCCGGGTGGTGGTCAACCCGGAGACGGGGGCCACGTCGGTGCCCAAGCTGTTTGCGGGAGGGGATTGCCAGAAGGACGCCTTCGAGGAGGTGGTCAACGCGGTTCAGACCGGCAAGGTCGGAGCAGCGGGGATTCACGCGATGCTGACAAGCTGAGCGATGCCGCTCAGTGCCGTCGTGCGTCGCGAATCGACTACGGGAAGCGGAGCAAACGATGAGTACACCCTCCTTTGCAGGCGGTAACGGCGACATTGACCTCAGTATCGAGTTCTGCGGCGTCAAGTCACCGAACCCGTTCTGGCTGGCCAGTGCCCCGCCGTCGAACTCGGAGTACCAGGTGCGGCGGGCCTTCGAGGCCGGCTGGGGCGGTGCGGTGTGGAAGACGCTGACTAACGAACCCATCGTCAACGTCTCCTCGCGGTATGGCGCCGTGGACCTCGACGGCCGGAAGGTGATGGGGCTGAACAACATCGAGCTCATCACCGACCGCACGCTGCAGGATAACCTGGACGAAGTGGCCCGCATCAAGCGCGACTTCCCCAACCACGCCGTGTTCGTATCGCTGATGGTGGAATCCAAGCGCGAGACCTGGCACGACATCGTGAAGCGTACGGAGGACGCGGGGGCGGACGGCCTGGAGCTTAACTTCGGCTGCCCCCACGGCATGAGCGAGCGTGGGATGGGCTCCGCCGTCGGGCAGGTGCCGGACTACACCTGCATGATCGTCGAATGGGTCAAGGAGGTGGCCCGCACGCCGGTGATAGTCAAGCTGACGCCCAACGTGGCCGACATTCGGGCCATCGGCAGAGCCGCCAAAAACGGTGGGGCTGACGCCCTCTCACTGATCAACACCATCAACTCGATCATGGGCGTGGACCTGGACACGCTATATCCTAAGCCGCACGTAAGCGGGCGCAGCTCGCACGGCGGGTATTGCGGGCCGGCGGTCAAGCCCATCGCCCTGCACATGGTTTCGCAGGTAGCGTCCGATCCCGAGATCGACCTGCCGGTGAGCGGCATCGGCGGCATCGAGACCTGGCAGGATGCCACCGAACACATGCTGCTGGGGGCCACATCGGTGCAGGTTTGTACGGCGGTCATGCACCACGGCTTCCGCATCGTCGGCGAAATGATCAGCGGCATGAGCAACTGGATGCGCAGCAAGGGCTTCACCACGCCGGCGGACTTCGTCGGAAAGTCCGTGTCCCGCATCAAGGAGTGGAGTGACCTGGACCTCAACTACAAGGTGGTAGCGGAGATCGACCCCGTTACGTGCATCAACTGCGGCGTGTGCTACATCGCCTGCGAAGATGGCTGCCACCAGTCGATCACGGTCGAGAAGGTGCCGGAGAAGAAGTTCGTCCGCCAGCGCAAGTCAAACGCTGATCGCGTGTTCGTGAGCGGTACGCAGCAGTATGTCCACGGAGCCGGCGACGGTTTTGTGAACGTCTATACGGTAGACCAGGACACCTGCGTGGGCTGCAACATGTGCAGCCTGGTCTGTCCGGTCGAAGGCTGCATAACCATGAAGGAGGTCGACACGGGCAAGCAGCCCATGACCTGGCGGGAGTATCAGGAGCTGCTGGCGGCCGGGAAGATCGAGCCCATACAACCGCCGGAGCATGCGTAACTGGTGGAGTAGGCGCTGTTTCGCATCGGTCGACCCCGATAATCGTGACTTAGCAGGGCACTGAGTGAGCGTTGAGCCGAAACCAGGAGTGAGAAACATGCACGCTGCAATCCTCTGCCACCTCATGACCGTCAGACCGACTCGCAGGCGCCGCGCCGTACCTGACCGGTTGGGAACGAGCAACCGGGCCGGGGTGGTCCTGGCGGGTGTCGTGCTGGGTGCGGTCGTCTGGTCTACCGGTTGTGCTACGCCGGGCCCCACCCAGGGCCTGCCGTTCGGCGAGTGGTCCGGCGAGGGCACCTTCACCTATCAGTCATGGGTTGAGGCCGACGGGGGCGGCGAGGAGA
>JANQGB010001296.1 GCA_028277545.1 Phycisphaerae bacterium
AGAGTAGTCACGACCTTGGTGCGTCAGCCGGTGATACCGCTGTTGATCGGCTGCGGTGTTGCGGCGGGCGGCGTCTCGCACGTCATCATTTGGTGGTACCTGGCTGCCACAGCCGTGATCTTCGCCAGCCAGGGGGCGGACATTCGCTACTATCTGCTCGTACTGTGGCCGCCCATGGCCCTGCTGGCGGCCAGCGGCGCCGCCACGCTGCAGGAACTTCCCATCGTCGGGCCAGCCGTGCTGGTTGCACTGGCAGCGGCCTGGTTGGGACTCAATACTGTCCGGGCCAAGCGGTCGGATACGCGATCCCTTAACAGATGGTCGTGGCGCGGCGCCCTGACTGATGCAGCCTGCGATCGAAACCTGAACCTGGCGAGTTGTGCCGACGAATTGCGAGGGGCTGCCCGGGGCCGCTCGCTGCTGGTTTACGGCCCCTACAACCAGGCCTATGTGCTGGCGGCGGCAAGCTACGACACTCCGCTGATCTCCGCGGCCCACTGGCTGGATCAAATGGCGCCCGGCTGGCAGCAGCCTCTGGCGGAGACTATTGCCGCGCAACCGCCGGACTTGATTCTCGACACCAACAGATGCTTCGCGGCCGCGACCGTGCGCGGCGAACTCGGACTAGATTACGCGTTGCAGCGCGTCTTTTCGGGGGGCTATCGCCTGTATGCCCTCTGTGATCGCCGACCGATCGACCAGGAATCGCCGGCCACCTGCCGGACGCACGCACCACAACCGCGGGCCAACCTGGCACTCGAAGAGTTGCGCATGGCGCTGGTTGCGGCGTGCGCTGGTCAGACCGCCATCCCACGCACTGCCGTCTACGCCGGGGCGGAGCGCGCCTCCGAGGTGCGCGAGATGGTAAGGCTCGCCAACGCCGAGCTGGCCCTCTGCACGTACGATTCTCAGGAACTGCTGACCGCGGCGACTTCGGTAGATATGGTTGCGCTGCTCGAGTCACCTCCCCCGAGCTGGATGGGTCGTCTGCACGAGGCGTGGGGCGATCGTCTGGTCTATGCTCCGGGCATGTATGCTGACAGCGGCGTCGACGAAGATCACGATGCCGTCGCGCTGACCTCGGTCCTCGAGAGCCTGGCCGCGACCGGACACCAGCGAATCGGCGTCTATGGCGCCGGCCGCAAAGCAACCAGCCTGATCGACGTTCTGCAGACCTCGCCAGCCACAGTCGCCGCCATCTTCGACGATGACGAGCTGCGGCACGGACATGGCCTGGCCGGCTGGACAATCCGCCCCCTCGCCGATGCGACGGAACTGGGTGTGGACGCCATCGTGGTATGCTCAGACCGGTTTGAACGCCCCATGCTGCAGCGCTGCACCCGATTCGAGGAAGCTGGTGTCACGGTGGTCAGCCTGTGGAGCAAGGTCCCCACGCCCCGACCTCCCGCCGAGAGCCCGGCGATCGGGCCAGTGAACGGCGATACCGCAGCGCCGGCAAAGCAGACCGCGGCACGATAACGCGTTGCCTTCGCCGGCCGGAACTGATCGCGACCACGATGCAGGCACCATGCCCGCGCTTCGCGTCGCAACCAGCATCGCCAGGCGCAAATCTGCGGACCTGCTCTTGCCCGCTTGCCGCTACCCGATGGTTCGCACTTCGGTGGATTCGTAGGTGTCCGTATCGCCACCCGACGGTTTGGAGTCGTAATGGTCGTTGTTGAGCGAGTCCAGCCACCGCTTGCGCTCGACCTTGCCCTGCTCGTCGAAATTGATGAGAACGTTGAGATGCTTGTCCACCCGCTCGTAGTGCCATTCGTTGCCCACTTCGGGGTAGCTCGGATCGCCAATGGTCTTCTGGACGTCGAAGCGTTCGGCGTGTCCGATCTCGATCATCTCGAATCGGCTGCGGGTCAGATTGTCACAGCCGGTGAGCAGAGCGCATCCGCAAATTGCCAGCAGTGAAACGACGGCGAGACGTTGGCTGATCATCCTGCGTCCTCCGAATTGTGGGGCCCGTTTCGATCCGGGCGACGTCAGCGTTGCCCGGCCAATCCCTGACCGCGCCGCATGGGCGGCTCGAACTCGTATTGCGTGACCATATGCTCGCCCAGAGGCGTGTTGTAGGTTACCTCAAGGACATAGCGGTCCTGCGGAGAGACCGACGAGAGATCGAGTTCCAGCGGAATCTCGTACATCTGCGTGTAGCGGTTCCAGTAAGTCTGCTGATCGCGCGGCTTGGCGATGGGGACCTCCCATTGCTCGATCCGCCGGCCTTTGACCTCACCGGATGCGGGGCGGAAATGGAATAGCTCGACGCGGAATTGCCCGGCCACCTTGACCGGATCGCCGAACGAGTCGACCGGTCGCAGCACGACCTCCAGCCCATCCGGGCTGTCGTCGTCGTCGAAACTCTTGAGGCCGGTGAAGGATTCGACGATGATCTCCGCCGGCATGAGCAGGGACAGCATCTGGTTGGTGGCCGGATCGTCAACATCGACCGTCCGAGTCGCACAGCCCGCCAGTCCCGTCAGCCCTAAGCCAATGGCAATAGTCGCTAAGCGCATGTTTCACACTGCAAGGGGGTCCGCTTGTTCTCTCGACTGATACCGCACCGCCGACCGGGAGTCTATGTCGCGCCTCGGCCCACTGTCAACCGGTTGTTGTGGATGAGCCAGCTTGCGGGCCTGTGGTTGGTGGCGGGCGGATGCGCCGCGCCTCCGGCCGCCAGTCCGTTGTACCCGGTTGGGGTCTACTACGGAGTGGAGACCCTCATAGCACAGCCGGGCGGTCTGAGCGACGGTATGCTGGAGCAGGACTTCACCACGATTGACAAGCTGGGTTTCAACACGGTCTTCGTTCGGCACGCCGAAGACCAGGACGTCGGCCGCGTGGTCGGCGCCGCCACGCGAACCAACCTGGCTGCCGCGGTGTCGGCTCGACGGGTTCTCTATTACGTACGAACCGGTCTTCTTCCGGAAGACTGCGACAGCGTCGAGGCGCTCGTTCGCTCTACCCGACCCAAGAGTCCGGACGTCGCCGGCGCCACACTTATCCGCAATATGGGGACCGCGGTAGACAAGGCGACCGCCAGCCGGGTGGCTCGTTTGGCCAGCGCGGTTGCCAGCGACAAGACCGGCGTGCGGACTGTTGCCGTGTGGGCAGGTCCGCCCGACGTGGACGGCGCGCTCCGCTCACACCTCTCCTGGCTGGCCCGCTCGCCGGGCAGTGCAACCGGTAGACCGGCGGGCGACATGCTGCTGCTGGAATGTGTCGATCGCCAGGGCACCAGGCCGCAGCGCGACGGTGCGCGGTGGCTGGCTGACTACCACGCGGGGCTCGCGGCGGGCCTGACCGGCGGGCTGGTCGTCGATCGGTTCAGAGTGATTCCCGGCCAGTGGCGGGCTCTGGCTGAGGGACGCGAGCCGGTCAGCGCCGAGCGGGCGACGGCCATCCGGCGTGTTGCCGCCCGGGCGGCATTGTGGGGCCCCAAACTGCGCAAGCTCGTTCCGCAGGACCTTGAACCACTGAATCCCAGCGGCGCCGACCCGCGGATCGTGTTGTTTGCCGGCCCCAAGAGACGGTTCATCATGCTGTTCAACTCCCTGGAGACCGACTTCGTTCACCGCAAGGTCAATCTTCCCGCAACCCTGGGGGGCAGGCCGGTGAAGCGGGTGGTCGCTGTGCCCGCTGATGATCACGTGATCGGAGGCGAGGTCGTCGCCGCTCGCGGACCAACGCTGACTATCGCCGCAGATCTCGCCCCGGGCGACGCGTCGCTGTGGGAGGTCTTCTGAAAGTCGAAGGCCCCGCAGATCGCACCGCCTGCCAACGTGATTATGAGACCCTGGACGGTCCGTGCTGCACTATGCTGGGACAACAGCGATGTCGTTCTGATTGTGACGGTGCCGCCAGATCAATAGAATGAGTTGATGCGACGGGTAACGACAACTCTCGCTATCCTGGTCAGCGTGTCAGCCGCCCGCACGACCCCAGGCCAGACCGTCATCGTGGACAATGCCGAGCCCGGTTTCACCGTTGTCTCCGGAACGTGGGGCAGCGGTGCGTATGGATCGCCCTACGGCGAGGATTACAACTGGGCGCTCACCGTCAGTGCGGGCGGTTCGCCCGCCGAGGTCGAATGGCGTCCCGATCTGCCGCAAGCCGACGACTATGAAGTAGCGGTGCACTACGTCAGCGGGGCCAACCGGGCGGACAACGCACCGTTCACCATTCATCACGCCGGCGGAACAATGATGGTGGAGGTCAACCAGCAGATCAACGATAGCACATGGCACGTTCTCGGAATCCTCCCGTTCGACGCCGGCACGGGTGGGTTCGTGACGCTGGGCAACGAGGCC